>NZ_JAVRCA010000064.1:0-50810 GCF_034530995.1 Nostoc sp. DedQUE04
GAAGGAATAAAGCTGTACTGAGTTTTTTTCAAAAATCAAATATGAGTCCTATAGTTTTGCATAACAGATTTTGGGCAATGCGACTATATTTTTGTCAAAACTAAACAATATTATTCAAAAAACATCCACCGAATTTATACGTATTTATTAGTCGTTATTTTATCCTTGACACTACTTCTAAAGATGTGACTAATAGATAGCCAAAGCATCGAGAAGGGGAGCCTTTGCTTTACTCAAATGCAAGGTGGGGTTCTTTATTGTTAATTTATGCAAGAGGTCTACTGTGAATTTTGTTATCCAATCTCAAAATCCCCCAATTTCTTGGGGGATTTTAACTGCGTAATCTCAATCTCTTAAAATGTGAAAGTAGTCCGAAGTACACCTACAGTCGTAGTCTCATTGTTGCTGTTACCTTCTGGGTTAAATAGAACAAACGCACCAGGGGTAATGCTGATATTATCGCTAACTTGAAGGCGGTAATAGGCTTCCAAATGGTAAGGAGTCGCCCGATTCTCGCCTGTGGGGGTAAGTTGAGCAGAACCACCAGTATCGCTACGGAAAAGCGGCTGACCAAAAAGAATCCCGGCTGTATTTCCTGACTTGAATAAATCTTTAAAGTGAATTCCCGCCATCCAACTTGTAAAGGTGGTGGAAGCATCCACGCTATTTGAAGCAGCATCAACAAATATTGCTGCACCGTAGCCAGATAAGGCTATCTTGGGAGACAATCGCCATGTTACCGTACCGCCAACAGAGTTGAGTGTGAGCGGTGTTCCAACTGCAACTCCTGATAAAGCACCGATATCACTACTAACTAATCCTGTAGCCAAAATATTGATTTCGTGATAACTGTGGGCATAGTTTAAACCAATATCAAAAGCAGGACTTGGCTTGAAGGTTAACTGTGTGGCAATAATACTACTACCACTAAATAAACCTGCTCCCAAAGGTGTAGTAGAAACTCCTGGTACTGCTTCAGCCGCAGATTTTTCCGGTAAATTGGCATTTACACTGCCGTATAAAGCTCTTAAATCAAAATTTGGCGAAATGTTAAAAATAAATCCCGCCGCCGATGCTAAACCAGTACCCGAAGTTCCACCAGAAACCCGTAGTACAGGATTCAAGTTGCCAAAACGAGATATTGACTCTTGTCCTTCACCATAAAAAGGCGTAATTGTTGGGAAAGCATCTGATGTCTCTGCCGCAGTTCCCGCAAACAAGGTTAATTTATTAGCCACGGGAAAGACATATAGCAATTTGTAAACCTGAACGCTGTTTGCGCCAACGCCCGACAAAGTATTGACATTTATCCCCGGAAATTGCGGCTCAAAACTGGTACGAGCGCTACTTGCACTTAAAAGTGGCGAAGCTAATCCTAAACCTTGTTGCAGGCTACCCTCTCCAGTGGCTCCACCCAAAAAATTATAGGCTTGCAATCCAGTAATTAATGAATCTTTACCAGTAAAGCTAGTGGTGAGATTTAACCGTACTCTATTGACTAAGATGATGTTCGGGTCACTATCATTAGGAGCGCCACCGCTAGCACCAACACCAGCAATAATTACCTCACCATTGAGTTTGGTCGTAGTAGAAAACTGATTTGCTTCTAGTTCTGCTGTGCGAGCTTCTACAGCATCTACTCGACCCCGCAATGTTGCCAATTCCGCCGCAAATTGTTCTTGTAGTTTCTGCAATGTGGCTAAATCTTCTTTTTTGACCAAATCACCAGTTGCAGTCGCAATCAGTTCATTTATTCGCTCTAAACAAGCATTTAAGCCAGCAGCAAATTCATAGCGAGTCATCGCCCGATTACCGCGATAGGTTTGATTGGGATAACCTGCAATACAACCATAGCGCTCGACTAAAGATTGGAGTGCCTGAAAAGCCCAATCATTCGGCTGTACATCAGACAATTGCGATACGGATGTTACTTGTGCAAGTTTGTATGAGGTTGGAGATGAACTTGCAGGTTGTGGTGTGATTGGCTGCCATAAGTTAACAGCAGAATCTATTCCTAAATCTTGAATTTTTTGCTGTTCATTGACTGAGGGTAAGTTTTTTTGGCTCTCATTAGCTATCAGCAATTTACTGGAGATATTATTTGCTAAATCGCTTTGATGAGAATAATTATTTTCATAGCTGCCGTCATTTTGATTAACAGCTACGTTTTTATCTGCAATTTTTAAACTAGGAAGGGCTTGCACAGGTGATAACCCGACAATTAAACATAAAAATCCCATCCCACTAGCAAAAGCTAGTAGATATTTTGCCATCATGACTCCCAACACCTATAAAATAGTGGAAAAATTCATTGCGATTTTAAAATGGATTGATAAGTAAATTTAAAGTAGATTTAGCAAGAGAGTCTTGTCAACTTTAAATTTTGGATATCAGGATTTTTTCTGAATTAACTTATCAAAACGTCAGCTTATATCGCAGGTATTAAATTCTAGTAAATACTATTTTCGGAAAGAATTAACAAAACATCATATTGATAGTTTCTATAATTACGATAGCAATCCCAAATGATTTTTGAACAACGCATTGCGTAAAATGCTTGATTCATAAGCCTTCTAAATTTTCTCTGTTCAAATATAAAAAATAATTGCTATATTGACAAAAGAATAATTTCCATAAGTCTGATTTTGTGATATATGAATATAGGTATTGATCCGAGGATTTCGGCTCAATACCTAATAAAGAATAATTGACTCAAAAAAATTAAGAGGCTGCGATCGCTGCTAAATTTGGGTGTAGGCTAAGATTCGGCAAGAAAACAGCATATTGTAGTTCACGATTTCTCTGATTGAGATATTTCAAGTATTCAATCCCACCAATAGGCAACAACCACCGCATCACAATCTTGGTGAACATCCTCACCCCATAATGCCCCTTCCAATCTAGTTCTCAGTCGGCGCTTCAGGCGGAAACCATAATCTTCATTCGTGCCATCACTTACCTCTACTGAATCAGCTCGCCATTTTTTGCCCAAGTCTAAAAGCTCAGACACTTTTGTATCTTGGTTCTCTGTCAGAATGTACAGTGTATCGGCAGGATAGGCAACGAAATGAATGATGCTGGTTTCAGGCATGGGACGATAGTTTGCCATTGCAAGTAGGGTATCGACCATACCACCAAAGCTTAAACCGTTTTCATCTGGTGCAAAGATTGGTTTTGTGAATAGAAAGCTTGACCATAAATTTCTGTGGTTGGAAAGGTCAGTAATCACTTGTTTGCCATCAAACTCATTGAACCGACGCTGCCAAACCAAGCCAGCGAAGAGTTCTTGGGGAGAATAGGATTCCGCAATCGATTGGATTTTGCCTAAATCAAGCATCACATTTACGGTAAGTAATATTTTTAACAAAACATTTGTAACTACCCTTGCAGTTTATTTACCCAGTGCCTGCTATTCTTATAGTTACTTCGGTCTGTCATAGCAGATAGATTATCCTCGATAATGTTTTATTTGTGAGCGCTCATATACCATCGTGGTAATGTGGGTGCTTTTACTTTATCAACAAAGGCAGAAGGCAGAAGGAATATTGCCCTCTGCCTCCTGCCTTCTTCTGGTGATGTCTGGTGTTTGGTACACTAAGCTGATAATGAAGCTTTGACTTGACCAAAACGGCGATCGCGATTTTGGTAGCTCAACAAAGCTTGATGAAATGCTTCTCGATTAAAATCTGGCCAAAGAATATCGGTGAAATACATCTCTGTATAAGCCATTTGCCATAAGAGGAAATTACTCAATCGCATCTCACCGCTAGTACGAATCAGCAAATCGGGTTCTGGAGTGTCTGCTGTGTAGAGGTGTTGTTCTACAAGACTTTCATTCACTTCTTGGGCGCTAAGTTCGCCCTGTTGCACGAGTTGAGCTACTTGACGACAAACTCTGGTAATTTCGTTGCGGCTACCGTAATTGACTGCAATAGTAAAGTGGATTGCTTGATTGTTCAATGTCTCTGTCATTGAACGTTCCATTTCCATTTGTAGAGACTTGGGTAAAGCCGATAAATCTCCAATAAACGAGATACGTACTCCTTCTTGATGCATCTGAGCCAACTCGCGGCGTAGTAATCGCTCAAACAAATGCATTAGAAAATCCACTTCTTCAACAGGACGCTGCCAATTTTCTGTGGAGAAAGCGTAGGCTGTCAACGCTTTGATTCCCCAATCTTTGCAGCAACGCAATAGTTCTTTGAGCGTTCTTGCTCCTTGGCGATGTCCAGCAATGCGCGGTAATCCTCGACTGGTTGCCCATCGGCCGTTACCATCCATGATGACGGCGATATGTTGGGGGATTTTTTGGGGATTTAAATCTATGGGTAATTTTGATTTGTTATTTGTCATTTGTCACTTGTCCTTTGTCTTTTGTCATTTGTCTTTTGTTTTTACTAATGAGTAGTTTCAAATAAATTTTGTAAGTACTCTGGTGTGAGGGTGTTGTTCCAACTCCACAAACGATGCATTGTGTAGGTGAAGGTAAATAGGAGAGTTATTTTGTTGGTTAATGACCAAGCATTCCAGTTGAGTGTACCCATCATCCGGCGAAGAGTACGCATGAGGTTGTTACGCTGATAGTTTGGCGATCGCGTTTTAATCAGGGTGCGTCCAATTCGCATCAACCCAGTATCAGGGAAAGCCCAGACTCCAAACCCCCAGAATTTGGTCATGTGGTTGATTTCATCCTGCGCTAGTTCCTCTAGAACATCCTGGAGTGCGCCTGTGGTGTGAGCCATCAACCAAATATAAAGACAAGTTGCACCGTATTCTGTGGCAATGCGGTGTAAACCGTGGCGATATAAGTCTTCGTGAGGGTCATCTGTGGGAAGATAGCTTCTAACAGTACGAAGTTTTGGGATAATTTTCTCGCCTGTTAATTGGGTGTAGACTTTGATTAATGCGGGTGTGTGCTGACGTTCTTCCTTTTCCCACAAACCAAGTTCTAGCAATTCGCCATCTTTACCGACAGTTCCACCAACAAACCGAGCCATCTGAGGATGCAATTTTTCCAAATACTGCCGACTGGTTTGGGTATAACCGCGAATGGGTGCTTCTGTATCCATCGCACCGATCGATATAGATAAAAATACCTCTGCGTCTAAGCCGATAATTTGATTGCGGTTAATTGTCTGCCAGTCGATGTGTTTCCAGGGACGCGGTTGGGGATTGGCAAACTGTATCGGTAAATCTTGCAGACGAGCGTGTAGTTTTTCGACTGCAATATATTTGTCTATGAGGGAACGAATGCGCTGCTGTGTTCGCAAGTAATGAGGACTGAGATAGCTTTGACCTGCTAAATCTTCTGCAATTGGGCTGAGGGTATTAAGCATATTTTTATACTTAAATTTTTATCTCTATGCCCAATAGCCTAAGCGATCGCACTATCGTTTGTCAGTCGGCTGAAGTCGGCAATTTTATGCGATCGGGTTGCAAAAGTCGGAGGAAAAGTTGGTTAGGGAACTCCAAGAAATAAATTATCCAATCTTGTGAGGTAGTCCTCACAAACGCATTTTTGGGTTAGCAGACTACTAGGCACTTCTCAAAGCCACAATCGGGTCGAGTTTAGCAGCGCGACGTGCAGGAACAACGCCAAAGAATAAACCAATACCTCCAGAGACACCAACAGCCATAGTAATGGCTACAGGAGAAAGACTCGCTTCTAAAGGAGTCAAGGCTCCCACTAATAGGATGCCACTAACACCAACCGCAGTCCCAACTAAGCCCCCAGCCGCAGAAACAATCACTGCCTCAATGATGAACTGGAGCAAAATATCTTGCTCAGTTGCCCCGATCGCTTTTCGCAATCCGATTTCTTGGGTGCGTTCGGTGACGGAGACTAGCATAATATTCATGATGCCAATGCCGCCGACAAACAAGGATATGCCGGCGATCGCAGCTAGCATAATTGTCAATGCACCTGTAATTTGACCGACAGTTTGCAAAGCATCTTTCTGGGTGCGAAGAGTAAAGTCATCTTCACCATTAATTTTGTGTCTTAGACGCAGCAAATTAGTAATTTGAAATTCTGCTGCATCCACACTATCGGAATCACGAGCAGCAGCAACGAGATAATCTAAGGCAATACCATAAGGAGAATTTTTGCCCACAAGTCGGTTTGCTGATGTGGTGATTGGTATTAAGGCAGCATCATCATAATCTGCTCCCACGCTGGAACCTTTTGCTGTTAACGTCCCAATTACTTGAAAGCTGGTATTTCCAACTCGCAATTGCTGTCCTACAGGGTTACTATTACCGAATAGTTTTTCTGCCAAATCTCCACCCAGCACTACCACTTGGTTACTTCGCTTGATGTCTATCTCAGAGAAAAACCTGCCTTTAGCAGTTTCAAAATCCCGCACTGATAAAAAGGAGGGAGTTGTGCCAATGATGTTGACATCGGTATTTCTGTTGCGGTATGTAATTACCTGTCTTCTGTTTAACTCTGGTGCAACTCCTACTACTGTTGGTACTTGAGAAGCGATCGCATCCGCATCTTGCAACACCAGAGTTTTTGGCACTTCAAAGGAGATTCGCTGAGTTTCTCGATTACCTGGCAGTACAAATAGCACATTTGGCCCTAGTGACTCCAGCTGTTTATTAACGTATTTTTGTCCACCTTCACCAATGCCAATCATCGCAATCACCGAGGCATTGCCAATAACTATACCCAGCATGGTGAGGGCACTACGCAGCTTATTTGACAGCAGGGTTTTCCCCGCCATATTCATGCTTTCAAGGAAATTCATATCTTATATAATTACGAATTACGAATTACGAATTACGAATTACGAATTATTCTGTTCTTTTGCCTTCTCAATTTTGTAATCTTTGGGTGGGTTAACAAAAATGCGATCGCCTTCTTTAACTCCCTCTAAAATCTGAGTTTGGTCTTGAATTTGTGCCCCAACTGTAACTTCGCGGAACTGGGGTTTATTCTTTGCATCGGGTACGAGTACGCCAGTTTTCCCCTTTTCGGTGACAATTGACACCGTTGGTAATACCAAGGCATTATTAACGCGATCGCCTAAAAAAGTCAGATCCACATTTAAGCCAGAACGTAGTTTATCTATGCCAGTATCAATAGCAACCCGCACCTGGAAGGATGTCACACCTTGTTCCACCACTGCTTCGGGAGCAATCAGACGTACATGACCTTTAAAAACTTGGTCGGGATAGGCATCAGCGACAATTTCCACCTGCTGTCCCTGTTTCATTCTGCCAAGATCGGCTTCGGGAACTTGAGCTAATATTTCTAAACCGCGTGCTACAGCAACAATTGAACTGGAAGTTGCCGATGCACTAGTAGATGCGGAAGTTGTGGGTGTAACAAATGCACCTGGTTCGGCATACTTTTGGGTAACAATTCCCGACAAAGGAGCGCGAATAATAGTATCTTCCAACTGCACTTGTACACCCTTTAACTGAGCCTCAGCAGATGCTACAGCGGCTTGACGCTGGACAATTTCTTCAGAACGGGTTCCATCTTCTAACAGTACCAATGCTGCCCGTGCTTCGTTAACAGCGGCTTGGCGTTGGTCGATTTCTTCACTGCGAGTGCCAGTTTGGACTAACGAGAATCGTTTTTTAGCTTCTTCTAAATTGGCTCTAGCACTTTTGTCATCGCTGATGGCTTGATCGAGTAATTGTTTATTCTCTGCTCCCTGTTCGTATAGGTATTGATAACGCTTTACCTGTTCGCTGGTGTAATTCACCCTTGCTTGAGCTGCATCAACTTGGGATTGAGATTGAGCAATCTCTTGGGGACGATTACCAGCCTTTGCCGCAGCTAATTGGGCTTGAGCTTGTGCTAATCGGGCCCTCGCTTGAGCGATTTCTTGAGGACGACTACCAGCAAGGGCTTGGGCTAGCTGTGCTTGACTTTGGGCTAAGTTAGCACGGTACTGGCTCCTTTGAGCCTCAATAGCAGCGCTATCCATGCGGGCGAGAATTTGCCCTTGTTGAATGCGATCGCCTTGTTCCACGTATAATTGCGATAGCACTCCGGGATTCTTCGGACTAATATTTACGCTCTGAACTGGCACGACTTTGCCACTAGCTGTAATCCGCAACGTCACGTTTTGGGCTGCTACTGGCACAGTTAGTTGAGCAATATCTTCTTTGTTTGTCCCTTGGTTTACTAAAGTGTAAGTTGTTATAGTACCCACAACCAAAGCACTCCCCGCTATCAGCCCAATCAGCCAGCGCGATGGATGCTTAACTTTGCCAATAACTGGAATTTCTATGTGCGTAGCCATATTATAGAAGCCTGTAAATCTTGCGGTATAAGAATATTTTTTAGTTAGAGGACAAGTGGAGAGTACGGAGTTGTTAAAGCTTTAGAATTAAATTTTTATGAGTTAACTAACAACTAGACGCATAATTAGCTTCACAGTTGCTTAATCTTACTTCATACTAGGCATTCGTATTTCTGTATGTCTTCACCTGAAAGGGTGACTTTAGCCACAGCATATTAGTGCAATTCTGAACTATTCGTGAGAAACAAGATCCCCGACTTTTTTGAGAAGGTGGAAATCTACGGCTGGCAATTCTCACAAATCAGATAGGATTGCTATAGTGCGATCGCGCTTTAGTTGCTCTGTATCCTTTGCTTTTTCCCTACTCCCCATTCCTTACCGCAAAGCAGTTTGTAATTATTGCTGAAATTGGGTTAATAACCAAGCACCAACTTGACTTTGATTTATTTGACGAGTTCGCCCTAATGCATCGTTTAATAAAGAAATTGCTAATCCTGGTAATACCTGAGATTCTGTAATCCGCCTACTACCTTGGTTTTCAATAGCAAAAGCCATAACTTGGGCATTCTGGACATTTAAAATCCAGTATTCTTTCACTCCTAAATCTTCGTATAAAAGTCGTTTTTCACCTCGATCGTCAGCAAGTGAGGTATTAGCCACTTCAATAACTAAATCTGGTGGTGAATATATATCTAAATTGATGATAGAAGTGCCGTAGGGAATGACATCAGCATTTTCACCAATATAGTAAGACACATCAGGTTGAGCTTCCTTAAAGCCTGTTTTCCGATATGTACAATTATCCTTGCCATTTAGAGCAATGCCTTTAATGCTCGCAAACAAGTTAACAGCAAAGATAATAATTGTATGGTCGCTGGCATGGTCATTCCCGATTGGCGGCATTTCAATCCTCATCTGTCCATTGTGGTAGTAGCCCTTGGCTTTTTCGTAGGCAGGATTTTCAATTATTTGGATATATTCATCCCAAGTTGCTGTTATCCAGCTATCGGTTGCTAGTTGGGTCTGTAATTCGCTCATAATATTGCGAAAGAGGAACTTTAACAACGATCATACAAGTTTCATTTTCCAGCACTAAGCTGACACCAAAGCTTTAACTGCATCCTTGCTAACAATTTTCGTAGGGTGTGTTACGCGGGAGGCTAACGCACCGATGGTCTACTTTTACAAAACCAGTCTTTAAGGCGGATGAACGAGTATCTGAGGTGGATGAACGGAGTTCCGAGGTGGATGAACGGAGTTCTGAGGTGGATGAACGGAGTTCTGAGGTGGATTAACGGAGTTCTGAGGTGGATTAACGGAGTTCTGAGGTGGATGAACGGAGTTCCGAGGTGGATTAACGGAGTTCTGAGGTGGATGAATAAGTATATTTGTAATTTGTCTGGGCACAGCTTCTCATTCGCTCAAACCCATGTGCTTATATTGTAGGCTGTGTCTAACCTACAGTTGTAACTTGAGCAAGGGTTTTAGCTATGCAGGAATAGCACGCTTGTAAAGCTGAAACCTGGTCAGGGCAGAGGTTAGGGTGTAGGGTGTAGGGTGTAGGGTGTAGGGTGTGGCTGAGTGGGTGCAGGTTTAAAGCCTCGCCCCACGCGCACGAAAAATCCTTATTTCGCAAGGCAGGTAAAAGCCCCACCCGGAGTGTCTGTCTTAATTTCCCTACACCCCACACCCAATACAACCTGCACCCTGTTCACTTTTCTTGATTTTTCCCTACACCCTACACCCTACCCCCAACACCCTGCCCAGACGAGCTTTCAGCTTTACAAGCGTGCCATTCAGCTATGCAGTCTAGAAATTTATTTCTGGACGGTTAAACAACGCAGATACTTAAACTTACCTACTAGTTTGCAACTAGTAGCTCGGTGCAAAAATTTTCCGTCACTTTTTCCTGTACTTGATTCACAATCATAGAAACAAACTCGTCAAGGTCGAATGGCTTAAGTAAATATTCTTCAAACTCTACATCTGGAATTTGATCGCAAGTACCTGTGGTAGATGTTGAAGTCACAATGATTGGGATATGCTTACCATTGTCTAGCTCTATAGCATCCAATCTATTTAGCAATGTATAAATACTTTCACCTAAAAACCTAATTTCACTGACAATAATGTTGGGTGTGAACCAACTCAGGGTTTCTAAAGCCTCTTCTATGGAACCAGCGGTAATCACATTTGCGCTGAGGTCTTCGAGTAAAAAAGCATACAAATCTCTACTATCGCGATCGTTGTCTACAACGAGTACTTGTACACCTTTGAGTATCCTAACTGCCAAGCAAAAGTCATTGATTAAATTCATAATAAGACCTGCGATTAGGGCTTTAAGGGCAAAGCTATTTGAAAAAACCGTAGTCTTAAGGGAACGAGACAACCGGATAGGTTAAAGAAAAAGTAGCAGAGAACCATTAAATGGTTAAAATTACTAGGTTCTATTCTTATACTATGAGCAGATATATTTGATTTACTAAATGAATTGATTAACTACGACATAAAACGTAGAAAAACTTTTCAAATAAGGGCACGGTATGTTCCCTCCGAAAATCTGTGGTTCAATTAACTGAAAATAGCCATAAAGGATTAATCAACAAAACTATTCCCATTCGCTATCCTCAAGTTCCTTCTAAGTAGGACTTACGCAGAAGAGATCCCCCAACCCCCTTAAAAAGGGGGCTTTTAAGATTCCCCCCCTTAAAAAGGGGGGCTAGGGGGGATCAAGCTTTCAAGTTTTCAGTGCGTAAGTCCTGCTAAGGCAATAATAAGGTGGCTTCAATTTCCTGCTTGGTAGCAGCCGTTACTTCACAATTGCTATGCACTCTTTGAGACGCTGCACCAACGTAGGAGAGGGGCTGAGGGAGAGGTCAAAATAGCACTCGTCGAACTCACGTTATATTAGCCCTGCAATTAATTACAAGGCTAATATAGTAGAAGTTATTAGTTATTTCACTTTTTTAAAACCACATTGAAAGAATTTAAATAGCCATTAATAGTTTTAGCTAATGTCTTCTGCTGTTTTTTGGTAGTGATTGCCATTACTTGATATAGTCTTCCTTCGGCAACATACATTCTACTTATAGTAATTTTCCCTCCAGAATTGATGTACTGAATTTCTTTGCCGGGATGATTATTGTAACTGCGAATGTTTCGTTGACTAATTAAATTACTTTTCGTAGTCTTTAAAGCCATATCCCGTGCATTATTAAGTACAGCTTGAGGATCGGCCATTTCACCGTAACTATAAGGAAAATCATTGTAAGCAACTATGTATGCTACTTGCTGTTTTGGTGGTTGAGCAATAAATATTTCTAAGGTAATTTCCCCCATGTAAGTTTTTTGGGATTCGGTATTTCTATTGGGGTTTCCCGGCATCAAAATTGTAAAACGTCCATCTGGAGCAGTGTATAACTTCCATTGTGGCTGCACGGGTTGAGAAACCTTTGGTTTGACAACAGCTACCGGAGATTTGGGTTGACGCGCTTCCACAAGAACAGAGCCACCACAAACAATGGTGGCGGCTATTAGTGGCAACAGACTTTTAACTGTCATATTTTTTGCCCTTTGAGATAGCGATCTCACTGATGATGCCAGCTGTTATAACCTAGCAGCACATAAAGCAGCACCAATTAGGCCGACTTGCGAGTTGAGGATAATATACACCGGGATCTCTTCGAGGAGGCGGCGCATCCTACCTTTTTGGGTGAAATTTAATAAGAAACCGCTGTTTTGAATTAAGGGCAGAATTTTGGGCGCAATTCCACCAGCGATGTATAAGCCACCGTAAGGTAGGAGTTTCAGGGCGAGATTACCGGCTTCTGCACCGTAAGCTTCTACAAATAATTGCAAAGTTTGTTCGGAGAGGCGATCGCGTTTTTCTAGTGCAGCTGTACCAATGACAGCACCAGGATCGACACTTTTCTCTTCTTGTCCGGCTTCTTGTTCCCAAGTTCTAACGATTTGGGCAATATCTGGTGATTCTGTGGCAAATTTGCGATCGCGCAGAAATTGGTAAATTGCCACAATTCCCATTCCAGAAACCACGCGTTCCACAGAAACGCGCTGGATATCATGTTTACCTAGCAGGTATTTCAACAGTTGAAACTCGATCTCGTTCCGAGGAGCAAAGTCAGCGTGTCCACCTTCTGAAGAAAAAACTTGATAGTGGTTCCCCTGCTTAATTAAAAATCCTTGCCCTAAGCCAGTACCAGCACCAATAATTCCAATGGGGGTTTCGGGTTGAGGTTTGCCAACTTGTAATGTCAGCAAGTCTTCTTTTTGTAAACCTGAAATGCCATAGCCAACGGCGGCGAAGTCATTAATCAAAGAAATATGCGGGATACCCAATTCTTCTTGTAGACGTTCGGTATCCAGGAACCAAGCTAAATTGGTCAGTTTAGCAGTATTTTTGACAATGGGGCCGGCGATCGCAAAACAAGCCTTTTCTGGTGTAGGTGTATTAGCTTTGACCAAAAACTCCTGCACTATCGGTACTAAATCAGGAAAATCGGCACTGTGGTAACTTTCCTGATAAATAGTATGTAAAGCTGGTGAGTCTGATTTTTCAACCAATTGCAGAATAGTTTTCGTACCGCCGATGTCTCCTGCTAGTAATAAAGTCATAGAACTTATTCGGGGATTAATTACTTTATTTGTGGGATATACCCAACCTACCAGAAGCTATGAACACAAATATCTATCAGAGGTTTAGGCAAATCGAATCACTTCTTCTATGTGGGTTAAATGGGAAGTATCTCCCTTTAGTTCCAATAACCATTCTGGATCTTCGCGTACCACTTTTACCAACGAACATAAAGAAGCTTTAACTTCTGTTTTGGCAATTTCCCCCACTAGCCCCATTGCTCCCCCCAACACAGATGCCCCATGTGCGACTAGCAAGATATCCTCTGGAAAGAACTCAGTAGCTAAACATCTGGCAGTTTGCCCAGAACGTTCTCGCACTTTTTCGTGAGTTTCAGGATATTTGGCGGCGATGCGCGAGGTATAGCTGGTGTCAATTCTGGGGAATAATTTTGCTAATGCTGGAGTTGAGAGTCTTTCGGGTTCTTCTGTCATCCAAACTGGATTTAGCCATTCACTCAAGCCTGTTTCGAGTTTAATCGGCAAGTCGAGCATTTCTGCAACTGCATTTGCCGTTTGTACGGTTCGCAGAAAAGGAGAAGCGAAAATATGGCCAATATTTTCTCCTTTTAATCGTTTAGCTAACTGCTGTGCCTGCACCATACCATCATTAGACAAGGGTGGATCGTAGCGTCGTTCAGCGGTAAGAAACCAATCGGGGTTTACGAAGTCGAGGCGGTTAGCGTGTCTTGCTATCCAGACTATTTGACTCATGGGTTTAATTATTCCGATGAATAGAATTCGCCGCTAAACAAATATATAGATATCTGCAAGGACGGCTGCAAATATTAATATAGGACAAAAATCGTAATAATATTTAATAATACTAATGATTAGAAAAAGTTATCATTGCTGTCAATGTAGCTTTTCTTAAAGCCTTGTTCGCCATTTTTTTAAAGCTACATCAACAATAAGTAAGGGACAAAATTTTAAATACCTTCAGCTTTAGATTGTCATCTCAAAATAAGCGAACGTACAGTAAGTATTAGTTACTTTGGAGAAGCCAGCCATCCCAAGAATTTCTCCAGTTTCGGCTGGACGAATCGCACCTCATGTTTTGCTTAAAACCACAAGCAGCTAAACGATCGATACCAAAACAATTCAAATTTGAACAACCAAAATCACCCTCAGTGAACCCGCTAGACAGTTAAACAAACCGTAAGCCGAGTTATTGGTTCTCTGTGGGTACTGATTGCCAAGCAAGGCGATGTTTCCAGTGTGATGTGAAATTAAGTTGAACTGCTTGCTTAAAGTTTTCCAAAGCTACTGAAAACGCTTTCTCTTGTAGCTCACCTTGGTTGTTCAACTGTTTAGGGCATTGTGGATTCCATACATATTTTTGACAAGTTTGGTGGGCAATTTCTAGATCGCTACCATTTTCAGGATTTTGAAAGACGGGATGATAATGTAACCTGTTGCAGCAAACTTGCAACCATTCTTGCCACCCACACTGCCACAAGCGGACTGTTCCATCAAGACTACCACTGGCAATCAGTTTACCATCAGGGCTAAAAGCTGCGGAATTTACCCAATACTCATGCCCGCGCCAAGGTTGACCAATGGAGTTGCCGTCAATATCCCACAAGCGCACTGTCGAATCATTGCTGGCACTGACAATCCACTGACCATCAGGGCTAAAGGCCACAGAATTAACTTCTTTTTCATGCCCGCGCCAAGGTTGACCAATGGGGTTGCCGTTGCTATCCCACAAACGCACTGTCGAATCATTACTGGCACTGACAATCCATTGACCATCAGGGCTAAAGGCCACAGAATTAACTTCTTTTTCATGCCCGCGCCAAGGTTGACCAATGGGGTTGCCGTTGCTATCCCACAAACGCACTGTCGAATCATTGCTAGCACTGACAATCCATTGACCATCAGGGCTAAAGACCACAGAATTAACTTCTTTTTCATGCCCGTGCCAAGGTTGACCAATGGAGTTGCCGTTGATATCCCACAAGCGCACTGTCGAATCATTGCTAGCACTGACAATCCACTGACCATCAGGGCTAAAGGTCACAGAATTAACTTCTTTTTCATGCCCGCGCCAAGGTTGACCAATGGAGTTGCCGTTGCTATCCCACAAGCGCACTGTCGAATCATTGCTGGCACTGATAATCCACTTACCATCAGGGCTAAAGGCCACAGAATTAACTTCTTTTTCATGCCCGTGCCAAGGTTGACCAATAGGGTTGCCGTTGCTATCCCACAAGCGCACAGTAGAATCATTGCTGGCACTGATAATAAACTTGCCATCTGGGCTAAAGGCGACAGAATTGATCCAATTCTCATATTTGCGCTGCGATCGCCCGATAACTCGATCTTGTAATATTTGATCTAGCTCCCACAAACGCACAGTTTTATCGCCACCACTAATAATCAGCTTGCCATCGGGACTAAAGGCTAGGGAATTAACCTGTCCTTCATGTCCCCGCCAAGGTTGAGTCATGGGGTTGCCATTAATATTCCACAAACGTATTGTGCGATCGCAACTACCACTAACAATAAACTTGCCATCAGGGCTAAACACTACAGAATTTACACTTCCTTCATGTCCGCGCCAAGGTTGACCGATGGGATTACCTTGGATGTCCCACAACCGCACTGTCGAATCACTGCTACCACTGACAATAAAGTTGCGATCGGGGCTAAAGGCGGCGCAAATAATTTTTGCCTCATGTTTGTGCCAGGGTTGAGTAATGGCGTTACCTTGTAAATCCCACAAACAAACCGTTCCGTCAAAACCAACAGCGATCATGCGTACCCCGGAGGGGTTGGCGCAGCCATCGCCATTTGGGTTAAAGGTGACGGAAATAACTCCTTCCTTGTGTCCGCACCAAGGTTGAGTAATGGCATTACCTTGTAAATCCCACAAACACACCGTTCCGTCAAAACCAACACTGACAATAGAATCGCCATTTGGGTTAAAGGTGACGGAAATAACTCCTTCCTCATGTCCCTGCCAGGGTTGAATAATGAGATTACCTTGTAGATCCCATAAACACAAAATTCCGTCAATACTGCCACTAACAATAAATTTGCTATCAGGACTAAAGGCTAGACAATTAACCTCTTGCTCGTGTCCCAAGAAAAATTCGGCAGTGGGATTGCTAATGATATTCCATAAGCATACAGTAGAATCACTACTGCCACTAGCAATAAACTTGCCATCAGGACTAAAAGCTACGCAATTCACCTCTTGCTCGTGTCCGCGCAAGTTATTTGCCTCTGTGGGTGTGTTCATTGCTTCCTTTAAGCTTCCCAAAACAGAAGCTAGAAGCTGGTTTGGGTATTTCTCTAGATTCTCACCCATTGTTTGAATTGCCAGCAGCAAACCCTCTAGCGGTTGGACGGGAAGTAAATTCAAAACCCTGGCGGATTGCTCGCGCAGTTTTAATTCAGTCAGCGCAAGGTTTAACTTTTGAATCTCTTGTTCCTGGCGATCGCGCCATCCAACACTAGCATTAATAAATTGATTAGCTTGTTCGCTGAAACAACTAAATATTTGCTCTTTTAGTTCTTTATAAGTCTTTATCTTCAAAACCTGGGTTGCAATATTTTCCCTTTGCCACAGTACATCTAAGGTGTATGCCAGAAGTGGTAAATAATCATTTTGTTGGTGAAAATCATGAATAATTTGCTCAACTAGTCCTTGTTCAAAGGTAACGCCAATTCTAGCAGCAGGTTCAGCGATCGCTAACTTTAATTCGCGATCGCTCATTCTAGTGAGTATACGACTATAGCGATCGTGGAGCTTCGCAAGTTGGGGATACTCACTAAATTTATCCAAAAAATCAGACCGCATTGTTAAAATAATTTTGACAGAGCTATCCTGCTGCTGGAACAATTGAAAGAGACTATCAACAAATTTATCCCGTTCTGGCTTTTGAGTTTTCGTAAAAAGTTCTTCAAATTGGTCAATAAAAATCAGAACGCACTGATAATCTTGTTTGAGTAATGTAACAATCTTAATTAGAGTATTTTCTCTTATTTCTCTAGCAATATCCGCTAGTGGCGATTTTTTTCCATAAGTAAAAGCAAGACACTGATAAAGAGATTTAAAAGGATTCTCATCTGGGTGAAAACTTATATTAATTAATGAATTGTTATTATTTCCTAAATAAGGAATTAAACCTGCCCGAATCAATGAGGATTTGCCACTGTCTGATGCTCCTAAAAGCAAGAGAACATTATCTTGGTTTAAGCGATCGCCCAGATTAGCAATCCACTTTTCCTGACCAAAAAATTTGTCTTTATCTTTAATTTCAAAAGTTTTTAGTCCTAAGTAGGGAGAGTCTATTTTAAGCGGACGATAATGAATGTCCTCAAAATTACTGTCAGAAAAAAAGTCGTATTCAGAAATACCTTGGACATTACACCCAATATTTATATCGCTTTCAGAACTGTTAACCATCTTATCTCCTTACCTTTGGACATCTCTGGCTAAATCTTTACCTCAGTTATAGTTCCTCGGCTAATCTTTGTAAGTACCTCAACAAAATTAATTACACATTCTCTTGTAAAGCTTTCCCTGTCACCGCCCTATAGAATCAAAAGTCGAATTACCCCCCTTAATCCCCCCGATGTATTGGGGGGAAAAAAGAAATATAGTTCCCTCCCCTTGTAAAGGGGAGGGTTAGGGTGGGGTAAAACCCGGATTTGTCAATTATTTCCCACTTGTGTGTACACGGTAGCCTATAGGATAGAAGTTTTGTAAATCCCATCCCATCTGTAAAAGATTAAGGTTTTAAATAGATTTATTCAGCAAAATTACTTAAGTAATTTTCAAAAATATGTAGTAACTTTATCCTAAAACGCCGGAAATGACAAACGGGATGGAACTTTTTGATAACCTACACCTTGCTATGTTTAGCGGCAAAGGTGGAGTCGGAAAAACGACAATCTCCTGCACCTTTGCATATCGTTGGGCGCAGAAATTTAGCAATGAGCAAATTCTTTTAATCTCAACCGATCCAGCTCACTCTCTTGGAGATGTCTTACAAGTTAGCGTTGATGACATTCCTCGTCCCATAGCAGAACTACCCAATCTACTAGTAAGGGCGTTGGATGCAAAGCTTCTGCTACAAAAGTTTAAAGAACGTTATGGTCAGGTATTAGAACTGCTAGTGGAACGGGGTAGTTTTGTTGAAGGAGAAGACTTGTCTCCAGTTTGGGATTTAAATTGGCCTGGACTGGACGAATTGATGGGTTTGTTAGAGATCCAACGCCTTTTCAACGAACAGCAGGTAGATCGAGTAGTAGTAGATATGGCTCCTAGCGGTCATACTCTCAACTTGTTTGGATTGATGGATTTTTTAGACACTTTCCTCCACTCTCTGGAACTGTTTCAAGAAAAGCATCGGTATATTAGCAAGACCTTTGCTGGAAGTTACACACCCGATCGCGCTGACGACTTTTTGCAAACCCTGAAAGCTGAACTATCGCAAGGTCGCCGTCTCCTTCAAGATCCTAAGCATACTGCTTGTTTGTTAGTTGCGATCGCCGAACCAATGAGTTGGTTGGAGTCAAAACGATTCCTAGAAGCCTTACAAACCATGCAGGTTCCTTGCGGAGGGTTGTTTGTTAACCAAGTTATTGGCAGTGCCACTGACCCAGATCGTTACCAAGAACAACAACCACTGATCGGTCAGTATACGGTTCTTGCTAACGGAAAGCCGATTTTTATCGTGCCACAGCAAGATAAAGAGCCTTTAGGGATTCTAGCCCTCGGCCATCTGATCGACCAAATCCATATTCCTCAACTTGAACCGCTATTTCCTATCGATCTACTCCCAGTTCAATGGCCGGAAACAATTCCTCCTAGCTTTGGAGATTTTCTCACCCAAGGTCGCCGCCTGTTATTAATTGGCGGTAAAGGTGGAGTAGGCAAGACCACAGTAGCAGCTGCGATTGGTTGGGCTATGGCTCAACAACATCCCGATCGCAAAATTCGTATGGTTTCTATCGATCCAGCCCACTCCTTAGGTGATGCCTTTGGTTTGAGTTTAGGACACGAACCATATCAAATAACTGCCAATCTTCGAGGTCAGGAAGTGGATAGCGATCGCATTGTCGATCAATTCAGAGCCGATTACCTATGGGAACTGGCCCAAATGATGAGTGGCGAAACCCAAACAAGCGAAGCCATTGAAATGGCCTATGCTCCTGTTGCCTGGCGCAAAATTGTCGATCAAGCTTTACCAGGGATTGATGAAATACTTTCCCTGTTAACAGTAATGGAATTGCTAGAGCAACAAGAAGAAGACTTGATTATTTTAGACACTGCTCCTACAGGTCATCTTCTGCGTTTTCTAGAAATGCCAACTGCATTAGCAGACTGGCTAGCTTGGATTTTCAAACTCTGGATCAAGTATCAGAATGTCCTTGGTCGTACAGAGTTTATGGGGCGTTTACGAACTTTGCGACAGCGCGTGGTCAAAGCCCAAAAAGTGCTAAAAGACCCACAACAAGTAGAGTTCATTGGGGTTACGCTTAACCAGACAAGCGTACTTGCCGAACAACAACGCTTGTTCAAATCTATGCAAGAAATAGGTGTAAGTCAGAATTACCTTGTTCTAAACCGCTTTACTTCTACAGCAACCATTAATTGCGATGACTGCGAGACAAATTTTCCAGGTTTGACAATGGTTCGCTTACCAATGCTTCCTCGCTCAGTTCAGCCTTTAGAACGCATCCAAGCAGCCGCAGCCTGTTTATTTTAACGGCTAATTAGACTAAATACTTTCATACCCAAAGAGAAATTTATTATGCATCGCACTCCAAACCGCAGACAAATTCAAGCCAAACTTAGCACAATGCCTCCTCAACGTTCTCAAGCAACAGTTTACTTAAATGCTTACAAAATGATGTTAGAGAAGGAGCGTTTAGAGGAGGAACTAGAGAAACTCGAAGCACGCCGACATCAGATTCAGCAGCGTCTTGCCATTTTAAACAGTCAAACAATTGCTGAAGAGAACACGCTCCATCAGCAAGCAAATACTGGCTTAGAGGACAATACACCAAAATTCAAAACCTTAACATTGGAATACTAAGTACTAAGATTTCAGCTTGCCTATTCTTCGCACTTCCTTGCTCAACATTGGCTGTGGTCTTCTAAAATATATTTTTCTAAATTTTCATCCCACTTCAACAGCGAACGTTTTTGTTCTAGCTGGCATTCAATTAGTCAAAAATCGGGATTTAGGGGAAAGCCGAGATAGGGTAAAAGCGCGGACGCTCAGGTACGTTTACTACGTGTTTGATAATACTTTAACCCACAAACTCCGCCCCAAATCCCACCTAGAATGGTTCCAGTTTGAACACAAAATAACCAAACAGTAATTAAATATCCTGCCATCATTCCCTGACTTAAACCACTCAGGTTAGGATTTGAGAAACTTTGGTCAGTTTTCAGCGTCCATTTATACCACAGCCAACCAAGAAAAAAACCAATACCAGAACCAAGTAAAGCAAAAATAAATGACCACAAAAATGTTAATAAACCGTAATTCAAATTTTTCAAACGCACTGTAGCAAGCGCAAAAAATATCATTCCTATCAGTGCTGCAATTGTTGCTGTCAATAGAATTAATCTTATCATTCCTCAATTATTCTTAAAGGATAATTGTTTTATATTTTACTAATTTGTTCTGTTGGTGTCATCTTCAACCCATGTTTAGGCTATCGGGCTATAAACTGACATCCTTCATGCCTTGGGTCAGGTAAGTGAAATCTAAGAAAAATAAAAGTATGCCAAGTTGAAAGCTTTTCTGATTAGAGCTTTTGGAGCCAATGTTTCGCACCTTGATTGCGCTGTCGAAGTTTGCAGATAGAAAAACCATTTATCAAGTATTTCACAGCAAATGGCGGAATTTTAAATCGTTGCGATACCCCAAAGGTGGGCAACAAAGCCTGTCTCAAACCCTTATATATTCAGCTTTACGCTAGGCACGAAAATTTGTTGCTTAGTTATTTCTTACTTCTACTCAATTGCCTAAAATTAGCCAGATAGCTTCATAAGGAATGAAGAATCGACATCTAAAAGCCAATTCTCATCAATAAATTCTAGATTTTCATCATAAACAAGAACCAATTCACCAAGTTTTTGAGCATTACTATTTGCAGTTTTTGTATTATCAACAGCATCAGCTATGAGCAAAAACTTTAGTTGTAAAAAACGTTCTTCGTGAGTAACGCCTATTGAACTGCTAACTAATTCGGCTTCGAGAGTACGAGGTAACGTAATTTTCTCATAATATTCATCTTGTTCATCCCAATAGCCACACACTTTATAATCACACTGGTCAAGATGTTCTTGAACAAGAAGATTAGCATTTAAACTTTGTAATATTTCAGTTAAATCTTGCCAAACTTGATAATTTTTTAATTCGAGCCTTGTCATAGTTATCCCAACGTTAATTCACCCGATTGTATATCAACGACTAACCGACGATTTGTTAACCATTGACGACCGAGCAAAACTTCTGTTAAATCTTTGCCAACATGTACAGGTATGTCAAACTCTTGACCGTCAAATAGTACTTGACCAACATAGATTTCAAATTTTACATCCCCGCGTGCAGTTCGCATTGTTTGCTCTCGTAAACGCTCCCAACCAAGTGCATCTATATCTTGCTCATTAATCGCTAACCAATGCGAAAAACCTGTATCAAACATCGCCTCAACAGGTAATTCTAATCCATCTGATGTGATTAAATTAATTTCAAAAAGTAGTGCATCCTCATCACCAAAAAAACCAGAAATCGTCATATTGTGCCGCAAGCCCCAGACTCATTAATCCGAAAAGCATAGTGTATTTTGCCTGGATGCTGTTTGCGACACCGTAATGAAACTACTTCTAAATCTTTATCAACAAAATATTCTCCACTATCCGGTTCAACTGCAACAAACCAGTTGTAGTGAGTTTCAATTAATTCTGATTTGACTCGCTCAAAAATAGGTTTACAACGTTGGTAAAAAGCCTCGCGTTCGGCTTCATGTCGTGCTTTTTGTTCTTCATTCCACTGAATTTCGGGGAATATTCGTCCCCTGCGTGCGGTACGAGTGGGTTTGGTTTCAGTCATGGCTGATTATATTCGGAATCGCAATACTTATATTTTCTCTTATCCACACATCACAGATTAAATTCGATGAAAAAAGCCTCGCGTTCGGGGGTGTAGTTCCTCCTGTGCCTTCTACCTCCTACCTTACTCTTGTGTCTCATCGCCTTCCTGCTTTTCTGCTTCCAGAATCGCTAATAAAAGAGCTTCTTCCTGAATTTCAAACTCTTCTTCAGAAAGTTCTCCCATATCAAAAGCAAGTTGGAGTGCTAGAAGCTGCTTGCTGAGATTTTCTTTATCATCAATTTCAGTACTTGCTTGTTCTAAAATTTTTTCCCCAAGCCACGTTACCCCCATTAATGGGCCAGTAATCGGTAATAGTAAGAAGCGCAGAACCATATTAATTTACACTTGTGTAGATTTGTTACAGCCGTCTCACAAGACCGTAATCTTGCTGATGACATTATATAAAACATTACTTAGTCTTATGTTGATGCCAAAATGTGTTGGATTTGAGTTCAGTTAAGGCTTCTTGACATCTGTATTTTATATTCCCGATGTGCAAAAAATTACTTTTACATAAAATTATTACTTACGAGGTACTTAGAGCTTGACAACAGTATTAAATGCATCTCCCCAACGATTTGTCAATACCCCTGCTGTTCAACGTATCGCTCAACGTGCTTTGCGCTATCTACAGTCGGGTTTTTCAGTACATTTACGTGGTGCGGCCGGAGTCGGAAAAACTACTCTGGCAATGCATCTAGCTGATTTGCTCAACCAGCCTATCATCCTCTTATTTGGAGATGATGAGTTTAAAACCTCAGACTTGATTGGTAATCAATTAGGTTATACCCGCAAAAAGGTTGTTGATAATTTCATCCACAGCGTTGTGAAAGTTGAGGATGAACTTCGGCAACACTGGGTTGATGCCCGATTAACTCTAGCTTGTAAAGAAGGATTTACGCTGGTTTACGACGAATTCAATCGATCGCACCCGGAGGTAAATAACGTTTTACTCTCCGTACTTGAGGAGAGGTTGTTGGTATTGCCAACAAATCAACAGCGAGCAGAGTATATCAGGGTTCATCCTAAGTTTCGGGCAATTTTAACATCAAATCCTCAAGAGTATTGTGGAGTTCATGCAACTCAGGATGCTTTGATGGATCGTGTTATTACCATCGATATGCCTCCACCTGATGAACTAACTCAGCAGGAAATTGTAGTTCATAAAACAGGCATAGATTCTGAGAAAGCAGACAAAATCGTGCGCTTAGTGCGGATGTTTTGGAGTCGATCTGGCTCTGGGCTGGGCGGTGGATTACGTTCTTGTCTGATGATTGCTAGAATCTGCCACGAACACGAAATTTCCATCAATTTCGGAGATTCTTACTTCCAAGATATTTGTGCCGATATCCTGCTTTCTCGCACGAATCAACCTCTGATAGAAGCAACTCGGCTACTGGAAGAGGTTTTGAGTGAATTGCATCATAGTACAAATACTCAATCTCAGCCGACTGAGATCATACCAGACAGCCAAAATCAGATTGTATTGGAACAACGAGTACCTTACGAGCATGAAGTCTACAACTACCTGTGCAATTCTCCAGGAAGGCGTTTCTCTGAATTGGCAGTAGAGTTAGGGATCGATCGCAGTCAAATTGTAGCTGCACTCAAGTCTCTCAGAGAGCAGGGAGTATTAGTACAAATGCAGGGCAATGCCGAGCCGCAGAACATCTCACAGACACTTGCTTTTGATTCTGGCCATTTAATAAACAAATGAGTACTAATACTAATCGGGGAGCTATCACCACATCAACTCAAGGTTCTACCTTGGCAGATATTCTAGAACGGGTTCTAGATAAAGGCATTGTGATAGCAGGAGATATTTCTGTTTCCGTCGGCTCCACAGAACTGCTCAACATCCGAATTCGTTTGTTGATTTCTTCTGTTGATAAAGCCAAAGAGATTGGAATTAACTGGTGGGAAAGCGACCCCTACCTCAATAGTCAAGCTCGTTCCTTATTAACAACTAATCAACAACTTCAAGAGCGTGTTGCCAGTCTAGAAACAGAACTGCGATCGCTTAAAGCAGTCAATCCTATTAATAATCAGAATGCAGGCGATTAGCAAATCAAAAGGTTCCGATTCAGGTTTAGCGCCGTTGTTACTGACGGTTGTTGAACTGATACGCCAACTCATGGAAGCTCAGGTGATTCGGCGAATGGATGCTGGCAACCTCAGCGATTCTGAACTAGATCGAGCTGCCGAAAGCCTGCAAAAGCTTGAACAGCAAGTTGTTCAGCTTTGCGAGATATTTGATATTGACCCAGCCGATCTAAATATTAACTTGGGTGAAATGGGAAATTTACTTCCCCAATCTGGAGGATACTACCCCGGTGAAACCTCTAGTCAACCCTCTATTCTAGAACTCCTCGATCGCCTATTAAATACGGGTGTTGTGGTTGAGGGTGACTTGGACTTAGGACTGGCTCAATTAAGCTTAGTTCATGCCAAGTTAAGATTAGTACTCACTTCTAAACCCCTTTCATAGGGTGTAGGGGGTAGGGTGTAGGGTGTAGGGAACCCAGGGTTAAAAGCGTGGGATTGAAAACTTGGACACCTTATACCTCGTGCCACTTTCATTCGGTATAATTCTTCTTTTTTGGTAAGCTCTAAACCCACTCATACAAGGATTTTCTAATCCCTACACCCAACACCCCACACCCTGTTTTTGGTAACTTTTTTATCTATATTCTTCTTGGTAATACATTCTTATGAGTTATGGCTTTTACATTTACGGAATTTTGACCTTGCCCGCTCCACAAAATTTAAATTTACAGGGCATAGATCGGCAACCTGTACAAATTAAAATTTTGGATGGTTTTGCAGTCATTTACTCCGAAGCACAGCAAGAGCGTTATTTGGCAAGCCGCCGTAACCTGCTAAGTCATGAGAAAGTCCTTGAGGACATCATGGAAGCAGGCGATCGCAATTTATTACCCATGCAATTTGGACTTTTGATTTCAAGCTGGGAAACGGTTTCAGAGCAATTAATTCGTCCTCATCAAGAAGAATTGACGCAATTGCTTGCGAAGTTATCGGGTTGTCGAGAAGTTAGTGTCAAAGTTTTTTGGGATACTGAGGCAGAAATTCAGGGATTGTTAGCAGAAAATCCAAATCTCAAAACTGAAAGGGATAAGCTAGTGGGTCAACCCTTGAGTATGGAGCAAGCGATCCAAATAGGGCAAGCCATCGAACGGGGAATGAGCGATCGCAAGCAAGGCATCATAGATGTATTTCAAGGCACGCTCAACTCCATTGCTCTCGATATGGTGGAAAATACTCCCCAAATGGACACAATGATCTACAATGCAGCCTACCTAATTCCTTGGGAAGCAGAATCACAATTTAGCGAACACGTTGAAGCACTCGATCGTCAATTTGAAAACCGTTTGCGAATTCGCTACAACAATTTTACTGCCCCCTTTAATTTTGCTCGTCTTCGATTATTGATTTCCAAATGAATTAATTTTTTTCACTGTGAATAGCAGTAAAAATTGATAATGAAAAATTATTGAAACTTGTGAATTTTTATATACATTTTATTTAAGTAAAATCAATGGACGACATATTTAAAGGATTTGAACAGCTATTAGAAATTGCCAAAGCTTTAGAAGAAAAAGTAGAGAAAGGAGAGTTAAAAACTTCTATTGAAATTCGCTCTCATAATCTCAGCAGTATTCCCCGGCAAGGCAATATTCCGAGAAAAACTAGTTCCAGCCGAGTTCGAGCCAATTCTACTGATGCAGCTGCACCAATGGATAATGCTGATGATGTCACCACCCCATCAGCTAACAAGAACTCAAAAGCTTCTTGGCAAGGTGTCGGCGGCTTGGCTGATGTTCTCAAGGAAATCAGAGAGTTAGTTGAAATTCCCCTTAAACGTCCAGATTTATTGGTTAAATTAGGGTTAGAGCCTCCGTGTGGGGTTTTGCTAGTTGGCCCGCCCGGTACCGGAAAAACTTTAACAGCCCGTGTTTTGGCAGAAGAGTTAGAGTTAAACTACATTGCCATCAATGGCCCAGAGGTGATGAGCAAGTATTACGGGGAAGCAGAAGCTCGTTTACGAAGTATTTTTGAGAAAGCAACTCGTTCTGCTCCCTGCCTAATATTTATTGATGAAATTGACAGCCTTGCCCCAGATCGCAGCCAAGTGGAAGGCGAAGTTGAAAAAAGACTAGTGGCGCAGTTGCTTGGGTTAATGGATGGATTTGCCAAAACGGAGGGCGTACTTGTATTAGCGGCAACAAATCGTCCCGATTATCTCGATCCGGCGCTTCGTCGTCCGGGACGCTTCGATCGCGAAGTTCAGTTTCGGGTTCCCGATCGCAATGGACGATTAGAAATACTGACGATTTTGACAAGTGCCATGCCCTTGGAGACTGCGGTTAATTTAGGAGCGATCGCTGATTTGGCTGTCGGTTTTGTCGGTGCCGATATCAAAGCTCTTTGTCAAAAAGCAGCCTACATTGCCCTACGTCGTCAAGTCCCCTCGCTCAACAGTCCCATTCCTGAGAACATGGCTGTTATGCAGCAGGATTTTCTAGAAGCAATTAAGGAGATAAAACCCTCAGTTCTCAGGGATGTAGCAGTTGAAGCACCAAGTGTCAGTTGGGATGACATTGGTGGTTTGGATGATGTTAAACAAAAACTTCAAGAATCTGTAGAGGGCGCACTCCTTTATCCCGAACTATACGAGCAAACCAAAGCCAAGCCTCCCCGTGGGATTCTGTTGTGGGGGCCGCCGGGAACGGGAAAAACATTACTGGCAAAAGCGATCGCTTCGCAAGCTAGAGCCAACTTTATTGCTGTGAATGGCCCGGAATTACTCAGCCGATGGGTAGGAGCCGCAGAACAAGCAGTTAGAGAACTCTTTCGCAAAGCTCGACAAGCAGCGCCTTGCGTTGTGTTTGTAGATGAAATTGATACCTTAGCACCAGCACGGGGAAGATTCACTGGTGATTCTGGAGTTAGCGATCGCGTTGTCGGTCAACTACTCACCGAACTGGATGGGTTGCATGAATGCCCTAAAGTATTGTTAGTAGGAGCAACCAATCGTCCAGAAACCCTCGATCCTGCTTTACTCAGAGCCGGAAGATTGGACTTACAAATCAAAATCGATCTACCAGATAGAGCCAGCCGATTAGCGATTTTACGAGTTCACAATCTAGATCGTCCCTTGCTTGATGTCGATTTAGAAACCTGGGCGACAGTTACCGAAGATTGGAATGGCGCAGACTTGGCTTTGTTGAGCAATCAAGCTGCTTTAAGCGCAATTCGTCGATACCGCGCCCAGGGATTGACTGACTCCAGCCTGATTCAGATTACAAATGATGATTTCCAAGTTACATATCAAATGCTTGCTAATCAGCACTAATCTGAATAGTCTCTTATTTGAAACAACGCAGAAGTTAACAACAGAAGCTACTTAACGCGATGTACAACTTATCCTTAGAACCCCTCTCCAAACCTCTCCGCCACAGGGAGAGAAACTTTGATTCTTGCTCTTCAACGCTAGTAGGGAAGGGGCTGGGGGTTAGGTTTGAGAGAACGTTGCACACAGCGATACTTACTCTTTGGAAACACCTTTGATGTAAAAATAAGTGTCCCAGAGAACTTCATGTGTACAAACTTAATTACTTAATAAGTATCCCAAGTTTATGTCAGTATACGCCTATGCTCTTCTAGTACCCACCGCATCAGAGCTTGTTCTACCTTTTGGAATGGAAAGGAATACCGAACTCGTTTACTGTTCTGGTTTAGGTGCGATCGTAGAACCGGAAATCTCAGTAGAGGGAATACAAGCAACAGATGAGCGTTTACTTCAAGCTGTATTAATCCACGATCGCGTGATTCGAGAACTCTTTCAACAAACTCCCCTTCTTCCCTTACGCTTTGGCAGCGGTTTTACCTCGCAAGAAAAACTGCTGAATCATCTAGAACAGCACCAAGAGCAATATCTAGAAACCCTTACTCAGCTAGCAGACAAAGTTGAGTACACTTTAAAATTGACACCCAGTTCTTTGCTTGATGAGTCTGACACTATTGATGCTAGAGGAAAAGCCTATTTATTAGCGAAAAAACAACGCTACCAAACACAGCAAGCATTTCAAGCACAACAATCCGAACAGTGGGAACTCTTGAATCAGTCAATTCTCAAAACATACACAGATGTGATCTGTGAAACTCGACAGGCAGATGTGCGGCAAATCCACTTTTTGGCACAGCGCAACGATTCAACGCTCAGTACGCAGCAGCTTTACCTCTGGCAGGTACAATGCTCGCACTGGCAATTGGCACTCAGTGAACCTCTGCCACCCTATCATTTTCTAAAAAATACTCTCAGATAAATTCATAAAAAATAATAATTATAACTTTCCCAGAAAAAATGAAGATGGGCTGATTATTTCTTTAATTTTTTTCTAAAAAAATATTGTTAACTTTTTAATATTTTTTTTATTTTATTATATTTATCTCATATTTTTGGGAACACTAAACTCAGGAAGAATAAAACACATTGTGTAATTTTTACCTACTGCTCAATCAGAGCAAGATGAAACCAATAATCAGAGTTGTGAGAGTAAAAGAAAATGGCTGTTGAAAAAGTTAACTCATCTTCTAGTCTAGCTGAAGTTATTGACCGGATTTTGGACAAAGGAATTGTAGTTGATGCTTGGGTACGTGTTTCTTTAGTTGGTATTGAACTGCTATCAATCGAAGCTCGGATTGTAATTGCTTCAGTTGAAACTTACTTAAGATATGCCGAGGCAGTTGGTTTAACATCTCAGGCTGCTGTTCCATCTGCTGCTTAATAGCACATTATAAAAAGGGAGTCTTCATGGCTCCCATTTAATGTTTCTAGTTAACAAAATAGGAGAATTCAGCTGATGGCTCTCAAAAATTTGTGGGAACAAGAGCGATCGCAGCGATTGCAAATAACTGCTGAACGCCGTCAACAAGTTAACCAGTGGAAACAGCTAACTCAACAAGAATTGCAGTTGGAAGCAGATTTACTTCATCAAGAATTGAGCAGTTCTGTTACTAGTCTTCACCACAACAGAAAGTTACAACAGCAGCAATTTCAGCAAGAGATTGTAGAACGGCAATTAGAAATATTGCAAATAAAAACAGATGTCTGCCAACGCCAGCAAGAATACCGCCAACAGAGGACAGCAAAGGCTCAGACATTATTTCAAGATTTGCAAAATTTCCGAGCAATTTTACATAAAAGTGTTTGGGGCGACCGCACTCATGAACAAGTAGTTGCCCCACCTTCTGCTAAAACAGAAAAATTAGTGGCAACGGTTCCAAAATGGTCAATCTCTCGTTCTGGAATTAAAGCCACTGGTTTTCGTCCTTCCGTCAATACCATGACTAGAAAAGTGCCTGAATCGAATGCAGATACTAAATCTAAAGTGCAGCAATATATTCAGCAAGCCCAAGGAGCTACTTTAATAGAAATTGAAGAAGTGATTGGCTTAACCAGGGTGCAAACGATAGATATCCTGCGCTCCTTGATCAAGCAAGGAGTACTAGAACAACGCGATCGCCAATACTTTATTCGGCAACAAGCAATTTCTTAACAAATTTGATTCCAGCTCATTTTTTGTAATTGCAGACTAGCGGCTCTTGCGATCGCTTGTGTCTTTTGCCTTCAGGAGGCATAGCACGCAATCGATAAACATTAAAGCTGGTATATGCTTTGTAGTATTCAAAATTTCCATCTTTTTTTAAGGTCTGTATTGACAAGCAATTGTCTCAGTATATGTAACGTTGCAAAACTAATATAGATAACTTATTTCTAATTAAAAAAAGAGCTTAAATCTTTGTTCGAGCTTCCAGCTTTGAACTTTCAAAATGTCCGGATTGGAAAGGGATATAACAAGCTGGGGTAGCTCGATCGAGGTTTTGAACTGTGCTATTGGCGATCGCAAAATGAGGTTAGTAAGCTGGATTGTTTGATAAATTCTAATCTAAATGCAAAACTCAAGATATACAAGGAGGTGCGATCCATTGTGAATCAATTGATCGAGCAACTTCAAACTAAATTATTCACAGGTAGGCTGAATCTTGAAGCCAGGGACGGGCCGACTTGGACGCTATATTTTCGTTTAGGACGATTAATTTGGCAGGGTGGCGGTTCTAATGCCGATGAGCGATGGCGACGGCACTTGTCGCAATACTGTCCTAATCTGGATGTGGCAAAGTTGGAGGGGCTTGTCTCTCCCCAGGAAAGTTATCGCGAGTATTGCATTCTTAGTAAATTGCGAGAACAAAAATTAATCGAACAACAACAACTTGTTAGCCTGATTACAAGCTTAATAGCTGAAGTCCTGTTTGATATAATCCAGTACGTTGAAGCCAAAAGAAATGGCAACAATCCAGCAGGGCAGTTGTCACCTACTACCGTTGTTGGTGCAGTTCCTGGGTTTCTCCTAGCTGTACTACCAACTGAGGAAGTATTAAAACAGGCTACACAAGTCTGGCAAGAATGGCGAGATGCAGGATTAGCAAGTTACTCGCCTAATTTATATCCTGTTATTCAACAACTTGAACTACTCCAAGGACAAGCATCCTCTAAACAGATTATTTCTCTAGTTGATGGCACAAAAACTTTACGAGGTTTAGGGCAAAAAAGCGGTCGGGATGCCTTAGTTTTGTCTCGGTTCTTGATGCCATTGGTAAAAACAGGGGCGATCGCTTTTTCACCCACCCCAAGCCCCAGGAAGGTTGGGATTAGTCAAGAAACTGGCAAGCCCTCCAGTGCAGTTAATAATCCTAATTCTTCATTGAAGACAGAAGAGAACACTGTTATACAAGTTGCTCCCCCAGCGACTAGCAAACAAATTGTCACGCCGTCGAGTGCAGTTAATAATCCCAATTCTTCACTGAAGACAGAAGAGAACACTGTTATACAAGTTGCACCCCCCGCGACTAGCAAACAAATTGTCACTCCGTCGAGTGCAGTTAATCATTCCAATTCTTCACTGAAGACAGAAGAGAACACTGTTATACAAGTTGCTCCCCCAGCAGCTAGCAAAGCAATTATTGATGTCTCCAGACCTTTAGTAGCCTGTGTGGATGATAGTCCGACAATCTGTCGCAGTTTGGAGGAAATTCTTACCCATCAAAATTATCGCTTTATTGGCATTCAAGACTCTTTGACGGCAGTTTTAAAGCTAATTAAAAGCAAGCCCGACTTCATTTTTTTGGATCTTTTGATGCCAAAAGTGAATGGTTATGAAATTTGTTCTCAAATCCGTAAAACTCCAAGTCTTAAAGATGTGCCGGTTGTCATCTTAACGGGGAAGGATGGAATAGTAGATCGGATGCGAGCAAAATTAGTAGGGGCAACTGACTTTTTGGGTAAACCCGTAGAAGCAGACAAAGTACTCAATGTGCTTCACAAGTATTTAAACGTTTAGATTGAAGCGACAATCATGCCAGTAGCTCCTCTACACCCATTTTCAAAACAGATTTTGGATGTTAATTCATTTGTCGCAATCATGTTTCAAAATCTGAATTAAATAGCTAGGAAATAAAAATGAAAAAAGTTCTTTTAGTTGAAGATAGCCTCACAGAATCCGAAAAGATGACACGTTACCTGGAGCAAGGAGGATATTCAGTTTATGAAGTTCGCAGTGGTGAAGAGGCTCAACTGCGCTTGAAACAACAAAAACCTGACTTGATTCTACTGGATTTGATTTTGCCAGGTCAAAGTGGATTTGAGTTCTGCCGCAAGTTGAAAGCCGATCCGACAACAAAAGCAATCCCGGTAGTGATTTGCTCAACTAAAAACACAGATGTTGATAGAACTTGGGGCAATATGAGTGGTGCTGATGGCTATTTAGTCAAACCTGTAGATGAAAATACCTTGCTCCAGACTGTTAATAAATTTATTCGCTAAAGGAAACTGGGGCAATGGTACAGGGCAATGATAGCTTTAGAGCGCTACCTATTAATAGCCAATTTCGACTTGAAAACTCTCCCCAAGGAAACAACCAGAGGTTTTTAAGATTTCCGTTGAATGGAAAGGTGAATGGTTTACTCCCACTAGCTGATTTGCGGGGAGTAATTCAGGTTGCGCTGACCGAGATTTTGCCAGTACCCCAGGTAGCAGAATTCTTGTTAGGCATCATGAATTGGCGGGGAGAAGCTATCTGGATTCTTGATTTAGCAAGTTTGTTGGGAGCAACACACTGGTGTCGGCGAGAAAGTGTGCGTAGCTCTGGCATGGCGATGCTCGTTCAAGTCCAGAATCAAACCGTCGGGCTGTTGGTGGAGCAAGTCAATAGCATTGAAGTTTATGACCCCCAAGAGCGGTTAGCGGTTTCGGCATCGATGTTACCTGCCCGACTAGGCTCGTTCTTGCAGGGTTACTTTGTGGATTCTCAAGGTAGCCCTTTGATGTTAATTGACACCCATGTTGTGATTCAAGCCCTTCAGTCTCTTTAAAGTTCAGAGCTTCCTGCCTTCTGCCTGATTAACTTACTTTAACAACCTTCATAGCAAGAAAGATTATGGTAATGCATACACGTAGCCAACCACACTCAAATTCCGGCAACGGTTATAAGGACACCGATAACGGGCATACCGTCGATCTAAGAGCAAAACAGCAAATCTCTTCTACTCTAGAAGAATTGCGAACTGAACTGGATCAAGCTGATTGGGTGGAAACAGGGCCATTGCGAGACAGAATCCGCAAATTAAAAGAATTGGTAAGTGTTTTGCCATATCAAGACGGAGGAGATGGATTCGAGGTAGAGCAATTACAGGCGATCGCCAGCAGAATCCGTCAATTTTCCGATCTAGATACCTTGCTTGCTACTGCTGTCATGGAGGTACAAAGCGCACTGCAAGCCGATCGCGTGGTGGTGTATGAGTTTACGAATCCGACACTGGGGATAGTTGCTGCGGAGGCGATGAGGGATGGCTTTACCCCAATGCTGAAGGAAAAACTGCCCGCCGTCACTTTTGGGTTAGGTTCTGGCAAGGTTTATCAACAAGAAAAATTAGTAGCGATCGTCGATACCTACACTGCAAGCTTGTCCCCTTACCAAAAGCAGCTTATGGAGCGGTTTCAGGTCAGAGCTTGTTTGAGCTTGCCAATCTTAACAAAAGATGGGGTTTGGGGCTTGTTGGTAGTGCAGCAATGCACTGCTCCTCGCCAGTGGCAGAATGCTGAAATTAGGTCGCTAAAATTGCTCGCGCAGGAATTAGAAGCGCAACTGCAAGTTGCCGTGATTCAGGCTACGTTGCAACAAGAAGTGGAAAAAGACCAAATCCTGACTGGTGTAGCGAATAAAATTCTCCAGTCCAAAGATGTAGATACCATCTTTCGCATTGCCACCCAAGAAGTACGACAGTCACTAAAATGCGATCGCGTAGCAATATATCGTTTCAATCCTGACTGGACTGGGGAATTTATTGCTGAATCTGTGGGATCTGAGTGGGTTTCTCTGTTAGAAGAACAGCGAAATAATCCAGCAATTGCCAAGAACGTTAACTATTGTAGTGTTAGGAACCTTGCAGAGGAAGGGGGATTAGCTGGGACAACAGGGCGATCGCACAGTGCAGATAGCTACATTCAGCACACCCAAGGCAAAACTTTCCATCGCGGACAGATATATCGAGTCACTAATGATATCTACAGCGGTGGTTTTTCTGACTGCTATATCAAAATTTTAGAAACCTATCAAGCCAAAGCATACATTATTGTCGCCATCTTTCAGGGAGAACAGTTGTGGGGCTTGCTGGCTGCTTATCAAAATTCTCAGCCTCGTCAGTGGAAAGATAGTGAAGTGCGACTGCTGGTGCAGGTTGCATCTCTATCTAGTATTGCTATTCAACAGTTGCAATATCAGCAACAACTTTATAACCGTTCTGAGGAGTCTGCCAAACTTGTTGAACGAGAACGTACTGTTTTCGGCATCATTGAAAAGATTGGACAAGCAACGGATCTTCGCACCCTTTTCCGCACTACAACCCAAGAGTTGCGGCGATTTTTAAAATGCGATCGCGTTGTCGTTTATCAATTTTATCCAGACTGGAGTGGAGAAGTTATCGCTGAATCTGTGGTTGCTGGTTGGTCGTCCCTGTTGGATATTCAGGAACAAGAAAGCATTTTAAAAACAGGTATGGTATCTTCAGAGCGTTGCCATGTTAAGGATTATGGCTCCCCTGTTAAACCTGATGCCGATACCTATCTTAAGGAAACGCAGGGTGGAATGTACGCCAAAGAAAAGCGCTTCCGCAAAGTCAACGATATTTATGCTGCTGGTTTTTCACCTTGCTATTTAGAAGCATTAGAGAAGTTCCAAGCCAAAGCGTACATCATTGTTCCCATTTTCCGCGCTGGTAATCTCTGGGGTTTGTTAGCAGCCTATCAAAATTCTGATGTCCGCAAATGGACTGATGAAGAGACCGGTGCTTTGTTGCAGATCGGCGAATCGTTGAGCATTGCTCTCCAGCAAGCTGAATATATCGAACAGCTACGGTTAAAAAATCTAGAAATGACCCAAGTAGCTGAAGTAGAAAATGCGATCGCCCGAATGACGGATAGAATGCGTCATTCCCAACACGCAGAAACGATTTACCGCACTACCTTGGCAGAATTGCGGCAGTTGTTCAAATGCGATCGCCTAGCAATATATCGCTTCAACTCTGACTGGAGTGGTGAATTTATTGCTGAATCTGTAGGAACTGACTGGGTGCCTCTGGTTGGCCCCGATATCAAAACCGTATGTGAAGACGAACACCTACAGCAAACCCAAGGCGGGCGCTATCGCAACAATGAAACCTTTGCCGTCAATGACATCTATACTGTTGGTCATGCCCAGTGCCACATCGACCTGTTAGAGCAGTTCCAGGCTAAAGCCTACACCATCGCCCCTATTTTTGCTGGAAACAAACTTTGGGGTTTGTTAGGAGCTTACCAAAATAGCGGCCCGCGCCAGTGGAATTCCGAAGAGGTGCGATTGCTGACCAAACTGGGCATTCAGTTGGGGTTAAGCGTGCAGCAAGCCGAGTACATCGGAGAACTGAAAACGAAGAATGCAGAGTTGGCACGGGCAGCAGAAGAGGAACAGGTGCTGACAGGGATGGTGGAAAAAATTCGCCAAGCTCAAGAAGCAGATACAATTTTCCTGAATGTGCTGCCAAGTTTACGCAAACAACTACAGTGCGATCGCCTAGCAGTATTCCGCTTTCATCCCGACTGGAGTGTGGAATTTATTGCCGAATCCGTAAAAGATCAATGGCTGTCTTTGGCTAGTTCCGACATCAAAACGATGTGGATGGACGAGCACTTACAAGAAACTCAGGGCGGACGCTATCGCAATCATGAAACCTTTGTTGTCAATGATATCTACGCTGTCGGTCACGTTCAGTGCTACCTAGAGATATTAGAAAAAATCCAGGCCAAAGCTTACACAATCGCTCCGATCTTTATTGAAAACAAACTCTGGGGCTTTTTAGGAGCATACCAAAATACTGGCCCTCGGCAGTGGAAATCCAAGGATGTGCAACTGTTGCGAAAAGTAGCAGTGCAAATGGGTATAGGCTTGCAACAGGTTAAGTATATCGAACAGCTCAAGAAGAAGAATGCAGAGTTAGCCAGAACCGCAGAAGGGGAACGAGCGCTAACACGGCTGTCAGAAAAAATCCGCCAAGTTCAAGAGCTAGATACGATTTTCCGCAACGCCTTACCAGAATTGCGATCGCATTTGGAATGCGATCGTCTTGCAGTGTATCGCTTCAATCCAGATTGGGGTGGAGAATTTATTGCCGAATCCGTAAGTCGGGAATGGGTGGCTTTGGTTGGCCCCGATATCAGGACTGTCTGGGAAGACGAACACCTCCAACAAACCCAAGGTGGACGCTATCGCCACAACGAGACGTTTGTTATCAATGACATTTACACTTCTGGCCATGCCCAGTGCCACATAAAAATTCTCGAGCAATTCCAGATGAGAGCTTATATCATCACCCCGATTATTGCCGGCAACAAGCTCTGGGGTTTGTTAGGAGCATATCAGAATGACGGGCCGCGGCAATGGCAAGATAATGAAATCAACTTGGTAGCGAAAATCGGCACGCAGTTTGGGGTAGCCGTCCAGCAATCGCAATACTTACAGCAAACCTTAAACAAGAACGAGGAACTGATCAAACTGGCAGAACGGGAAGTAGCAAACGCCCGATTTTCCTATCGCTTGCCTAGTCGGTTAACAGAGATGGCTCAAAGTCATAGTGATGTTCTGGAATTTGTCCAGTTTGCCACCCACGAACTTCGTCAGCTACTAAAAGTAGATCGAGTTGGAGTTTACCGTTTTGAGCCTGATTGGTCTGGAGAATTTGTAGTTGAGTCTGTGAGTGGGGATTGGCCTAAGCTTGTGGGAACTAGCCTTGCCAGAGTTAGAGATAGCTTTCTCCAGTACAACAAAGGCGGGCGTTATGCCCGTAAAGAAAGTTTGCGGGTTGACAATATATATACTGTCGGTCATGACGAATGCCACATCCAATTATTAGAAATGTGGGGAACTAAAGCCTACATGATTGCTCCGATTTTTCAAGAAGATCGGCTATGGGGGCTGATGGGAGTTTATCAAAATAGCGCCCTGCGCCAGTGGGAGCAATCAGAGGAGGATGTTCTCAACCAAGCCAGCGTCCAGATTGGTATTGCCCTCAATCTTGCAGAGTACCTCAAACAGGTGCGTACTCAAGAGCAGCAACTAGCAGAAGCAGCAGAGCGCGATCGCACCGCACGGGAAAAACTGCAACAAGGAGCAATACGCGTTCTCATGGCTTTGGAACCATCCTTCAGAGGCGATCTCACCGTTCGCGCTCCCCTATCTGAAGATGAAATTGGAACGATCGCCGATGGTTACAACACGACGATCCAAAGTTTGCGAGATTTAGTCCGACAAGTGCAGATTGCTGCTGGCCGAGTGAGTGAAACTTCCAGCAATAACACTATCTCAGTAGTTAAACTATCTGACCAAGCTCAACAGCAAGCAGAACGCCTCGAAAATGCTCTAGAACAATTACAAATGATGGTAACTTCCACCCAGGTAGTTGCTACTGATGCCCAAAGAGTAGGACAGGCTGTTCAAAGAGCTAATAACACCGTCCAAGCTGGCGATTCCCTGATGGAAAGAACCGTAGATGGCATTTTGGAGATTCGGGAAACCGTCTCCGAAACAGCGAAGAAGATTAAACGCCTTGGTGAAGCTTCTCAGAAAATCTCGAAAGTAGTGAGTTTGATTGAAAATTTTGCCACTCAAACTAATTTGCTGGCACTCAATGCGGCGATCGAGGCTACCCGTGCCGGAGAGTATGGCAAAGGCTTTGCAGTGGTTGCAGATGAAGTTCGTTCCCTGGCTTATCAGTCAGCTAGTGCCACCACAGAAATTGAGCGACTCGTCCAAGAAATTCAAAGTGGAACCAACGAAGTTACCCAAGCAATGGAAGTAGGGATTACCCAAGTTGTCCAAGGCTCGAAATTGATCGATGAGACTCGTCATTCCCTGAGTGCGATCGTCGCAGCTACCAACGAAATTGGTGGACTAGTACAAGGAATTAACCAAGCAGTTTCCACTCAAAGTCAGCAATCTCAGATGTTGACAGAAGCGATGATGGATGTTTCGGCGATCGCCCGCAAGACTTCACAAAGTGCAATGCACATTTCTGAGTCTTTTGAGGAACTACGGATGACTTCACAACAACTGGAAACCAGCGTTAGCCAGTTCAAAGTTGATTAATCTCGCAAAATGTGTTATGAACCCCGATCCCAGTAATCAAGAGCAGGCTTTTCTTGCGGAAGCGGCAGAGTTATTGCAAACCATTGAGCAGAATCTGATCGGTCTACTTGATGAAAAAACAATAGAAAAAGTTCATGCCTTGATGCGAAGCGCCCATACTATCAAAGGGAGTGCTGCCAGTGTTGGGCAAGAAACTATTCAGACAATTGCCCATCATTTGGAAGATGTATTCCAAGCGTTATATGCTCCAGAACTGGAAATCGATCCAGAATTGGGTGCTTTGCTTCTAGATGCTTATGAGTGCCTGCGAACTCCATTAAGTGCAGCCTTGATGGGCTTATCCTGCAATGAGGCAGAAATACTCGATCGAACTGCTTCCATCTTCGCCCAACTCCAACATAAACTAGGCGACTTTTTTGGTCGTGAGGCTCCGCTTCCCAGTTCGGAAGAACTTGGCTTTGATGTGGTAGAGTCAATCTTTTCCGGGAGCGTACTCCAGGATTTGCAACAGCTGGAAACTGACATCCAAAGCCAAGATCCGCAACAAATTCAAACAACACTCAACTCCCAAGCAGAATTTTTTGTCGAATTAGCAGCATCTTATGGCTTATCTGGATTGGAAGAAATTGCCCAGGCGACCCTAAACGCGCTCAAAGCGTATCCAGACAAAGTACTGCAAATCGCTCAGGTGGCTTTAGAAAATTTTAAAGCAGCTCAAGCAGCAGTACTCGCAGGCGATCGCACTCAAGGGGGAGAAATATCTCCACAATTGCGAGAATGGGCAGGGTTAACTATTCCTGTCCCAGAACCACAAGGGGAGCCAGTTGCGATCGCTGCTCAACCAACACAAACGACTACAACTGAGAATCAGCCATCTCCTCTCCTCAGTGCGAACGAAGCGGAATCAATTTGGTCGTTTTTCCCGAAGCGGACTGATAACTCCGTACCGAAAGCGCCAGAGGTACTAGAACCAATTTCTCAGGATTCGGTAGTAGTCCCCTCTGCCATAGATCGGATTTTACAGTCAATCTGGATCGGAGATCCACAGACATCCTGCCGATATTCAGACTCAGATCGGCCAGCCTCTCCACCACCAGCACCAAGCCTCCAAGCTCAGTCATCGGCATCACTTCCCAGTATCCGAGTCGCAATAGAACAGCTCGATCGCCTCAGCCACACGATTGGGGAATTACTAATCAACGAAAACCAACAAAACCTACAATCTAACCACATCCACAAAGCAGCTCAAGATACTCTAGTACAGTTTTTGTACTGCCAACAACAACTTAGTAAAGTTTCTACTTGGTCGGATCGACATCTGCTGCTTCCCGAACGCAAGCAGCGACATATACATGCATCTCTAGGCTCAGTTCTCCCTGCTTCTCCAACTGCCGAAGCACAATCTAAATTTGATGCCTTAGAAATGGATACCTATAGCGAGTTGCACATTCTCCTGCAAAATCTGACAGAAGATATGGTGCAATTAGGAGAACGGATTGAGGCTTTTAATACCTTAGTTCAGCAATCTCGCTTCAGTCTCGGAAAGCGCAAACAACTGCTTTCAGGAGCGCAGGAAGATTTGCTGCAAGCCAGAATGGTTCCACTGGGAACGGTGTTGAATCGATTTCCCCGGCTGCTGCAACAGATGGTAGCAACTTATCATAAGCCTGTTGAACTCAAGCTTGGCGGTACGAAGGTGCTGGTGGATAAAGCCATTTCTGAGCAGTTGTACGATCCCTTACTGCACATGATTCGCAATGCCTTCGATCACGGCATTGAACCGATAGAAACCCGCCGTCACCAAGGTAAACCAGAAACCGGAACAATTACAATTCAAGCTTATCATCAAGGCAACCGCACTACTATTGAGGTACGGGATGATGGTCGAGGCTTGAACTGGGAATCGATTCGTCAGCGAGGTATAGAAAAACACCTGCTGACTCCCGAACAAGCCGCCTACGCCTCCGAAGACCAACTAGCAGAGTTATTATTTGAACCAGGCTTTTCTACCGCTAACCAGATTGGTGAGTTATCTGGGCGTGGTATCGGCTTAGATGTCGTTCGCACTCAATTGCAAGCTTTACAAGGTTCGATTGTAGTGCGATCGCTTTCAGGGCAGGGAACCACCTTTATCCTACAATTGCCTCTGAGCTTGACAACAGCACGCTTGCTCGTTTGTCAATCTCAAGGTATTACTTATGCCTTGCTGTCTGAAGGAATTAGCCAGGTTTTATTACCGCAGCCAGACCAGATTCAAGTGCAGCAATCTTTACACGGGCAAGGCAGCCAAAAATTCTGGCAGTGGGGAGAAGGGCAAAATCAGCAACTAGTTCCCATCCGCCCGCTTGCCAATTTGCTGGATTACAAATATCCTTTATCCACCCAAGACCACAATTTAACCCTCAGTCCTTTTCCAGTCAAACAACGCAACACCGTAGAACCTCTGCTACTGTTGCAAACAGAGCAGCAATATCTGTGTTTGCAAGTCGATCAGATTTTAGTCGAGCAGGAATTAGTAATTAAATCCCTCGGCAGAGTCCTGACTTTACCTAGTTACATCCAAGGCTACAGCGTGTTGGGAAATGGTAGCCTCACCTTAACCGTTGACCCGTTGGAGTTAGTTCGTCAAACCTGGGAGACAGATATAATGCCGACTTCCCCGACATCAATTGCAACTAAACTATTACCCGCGCCTGAGCCTGTTCTGGCTCTAGAGGGTCAACAATCCCAGCTAACGATAACGCAACCGCAGCAACAGCCTATTGAAGTCAATACAGCCGTTGCTCAACCTAACCAACTGACGGTGTTAGTAGTGGAAGATTCAGTTGTACAAAGGCAAAGTTTGGTGCAGACGCTCCAGAAAGCCGATTATCAAGTGTTGCAAGCAGGTGATGGTCGAGAGGCGATCGCGCAAGTGCTGCAACACGGTGATGTCGATCTAGTGATTTGTGACATTGAAATGCCGCGGATGAATGGATTTGAGTTTTTAGAACACCATCGCCAAGACGAGCGTTTATCAGGGATTCCTGTAGTGATGCTGACTACCCGTAGCGGACAAAAGCACCGCCAATTAGCTTTAGCTCTAGGGGCGAAAGCTTACTTGACCAAACCCTATTCCGAACAGAACTTCTTGGCCGCGATCGCGGAACTGGTTCATCTCCGAATGGCACGCTTGTAAAGCTGAAAGCTCGTCTGGGCAGGGTGTTGGGGGTAGGGTGTTGGGTGTAGAGAAAAATCAAGAAAAGTAAATATGAGTGGGGATACAAATAAATTTCTGACTTACTACACCCACTCAGCCACACCCCACACCCAAAAGCCTTATATATAATGGGTTTGCCGTTATCAAGCGTGCCATTCGGTTCATATCCCTTAGCAAGAAAGGCAGAAGACAGAGAGCAGTATTCCTCCTGCCCCCTGCCCCCTGCCTCCTTCACCCCCTGCAAGCAGCTATCGCCATCTACCGAGTTAACCCCTGCCCCCTGCCTCCTTCACCCCCAACCACTTGCTATGCTTAACACTCCCTTTCCGTTTAAGCGATTATCAGGCGCTGTGACCGAAAACGACTCATTACGAGTCGTTGTTTTTACGATCGCAGACTATTTATTTGCCCTGCCAGTTGGTGCAGTTCTCAAGGTGATTGCTTGTCCTCCTATTAGCAGTACGGTTGAAAGTGGGATCGGGATGGTCGATTTGGGAGCGCAAACTATTACGATTGTGGACTTGCGCCAGAAGTTAATTCCGCAAGTACAAGACCAACAGGCGCATCAAGTTCTCTCTGCGGTTGACACTTCAGGGCGCTTTTTACTTCTGACTCAAACGCGGACTGGGGAAATTTGTGGCATTCCTGTGGACAAGCCCCCTGCCTTAATCGATATTCCTTTGGAAGTTGTGCGTCCTGTGCCTTGGTCTTATCGGCAAGTGGCAGAGTTAAGCTGTGTGAGCCACATGGCTGTTTTATCTGTAACACCAAACGAGGAACCACTCAAAGTACTTCTTTTTGGTATGAGCCAGATATTGGCTGATAAGTTGGGGTTGCCGGGAACAACCCAGCTATTGGCTCCTGGGCTGACATCAGGCGAACAACGGCAAAGATTTCTGCGTTTTTCCTTGGGAAATCAAGGCAGTGGATTGCTACCATTCCACTCATTACAGGACATTATTCATCTCGCTAGCCAAGAAATTTCCCCAGCTCCGGCCTTACCAAGTTGGATTTTAGGTTTCTATAATTGGCAAGGACAGATGCTGCGGCTGGTTGACTTGGAACATTTGCTTGGTTATGCGCCGCTTTTAAAGCGGCACTCACGACCAGAAAAGCCAATGGTTCTGGTTATCGAGCTGCAAAATCAGGTAATCGGATTTTTGGTGGCTCATGTCTACGATGTAGAGTGGCAGGATTTACAGCAAGCACAATCAGCACCAACCGACTTTTCCCCAAACAAACTACTAAATTTTGTTCGAGGTATTCTACCAGGCGATCGCTGGATTTTAGACACCAGAGCGATCGCCCAGACATTGCAATGGCAAACCCACTGATTTAACTTGATGCTGCCAAGGAGTTTTTCGTGACGATCGCAACCTTAGACCCTAATTTTGAAACCCAGCCTGTTGAAAATCAAATCCCGATAGAAGAAATTTTGGCTAATGTGGCTCTAATCAAAGCAGTCTTTCAATCTGCTAAGGGGCCAAAGGTCGCTCAATTGCAGCAGAAGGTAAGTCAAATCGAAGCTTTTATCCAAGCTTTGGCTAAGGATTCGCCCAGTGACAATGATGACAATGTGCAAAGGGCTTTTCAACTCCAGCGAGAACAACTTGTGACCATCGAGCGGCAAATGCAGCAGACAAAAGGCCAAACTGCACTTTTGGAGGTTACAGTCAGCGCCCTTCAAGATGTTCTCAACGCCGATCGCGTCCTGATTTATCGTTTTGAAGAAGATAATCGCTCTCGAGCGATCGCTGAAGCTACACAAGCGGGTTGGATATCCCTGCTCAACCAATCCCTACCGATAAATTTGTTTGTTACTAAACCCGATGTTAGTGACGCAACTGAATTATTAGAACTAACTGGGCGCCAACAGCAATTTTGGCAACGCTTTCAGGTGCAAGCTAGCCTGTGCTTGCCCTTGATTGTCAAACAACAGCCTTGGGGTTTTTTAGTTATTCATCATTGCCTTGCACCCCGACAATGGCAGGAATCAGAGCGCAGTTTGCTGCAACAAGTAGGAATGATGTTGACAATTAACTTGCACTCGGCTGAAATAGTAGCTCCACCTGCTCAACAGCTTGAATCCCTCGATCTGTCTGAGTTACTAGTGCCATTCCAGCAGGTGAGCCAAACCGTACAAGAAGGAGCAAGAATTGCCGAACTGACCAGTGAGCATTTAATGTCTATTCAAGATACTGTTGCTTTTACAAATAAACAGCTGCAATACCTCGGTGAATTCTGTCAGCAAACTTCTGGCTTTGTTCGCCTTGTGGAAAGCTTAAGTACCAAGATTCAGATTTTGTCTTTGAATACAGCCATCGAAGCAACAAAAGCTAGCGAGCAAGAACGAGGTTTGCTAACTGCTGCCGAACAGGTGGAAATTCTCGCCCATCAAGCCCGCGAAAGCACCCTAAATGTAGAGGAATGGTTCCAGGAACTACAGGTGACAGCAGTAGATGTTGCTTCTGCTATCGAACCGTGCAATGGACAAATAAGTGCGGGGCTGGAATCAATCGCACAAATCCAGGAGCAATTTAAAGCGATCGCTGACATCGCTGCTTGTACCCTCAAATCAATGCCGAAACCATAGAATTGTCACAAACCCCATAGAAACTGAGAGTTACGTTCATGAGTACCGATTTTGTCCCCCAACCGCAGAACGACGATCGCTTTCTAGAAGAAGCGATCGATTTGTTACTGTTCTTGGAGCAGGAGTTGCCTAACTATACAAAAGACAGTAACCCCGGTACAGCTTTGGCTCTCATGGAAGCTGCTGGCTCTCTGCATTCGATTGCTATAGCAGCCGAACTAGATACCATTGCGATAGTTGCGGCTGCACTAGAAGAGATTTTTCAGCTTTTGCATCAGTATCGGGCAACTATTGACGCTCCAATCGCCTCCCTGTTATCGGAAGGATTAGATTGCCTACAGATGCTGCTGATGGCATTTTTAACAGCCTCAAAAATTGAGGAAGTAGAAATTCTGGAGCGGATGTCTGCCATTGTTGCGCGTCTGCAAGCAGAATTTGGCGATTCCCAGGATACACACCTTGAGACATCGCTAGAGCAACCGCAGGAACATCAACCAGTTATTCAGTTTAACGATTCCTTGGCCGAGCTAGAAGCTTCTATATCTCTACCAGAGCAAGTTATAGTTAAAGACAAGGAAAGTCTTGACAGGAAACTAGTAAGTGAAACTAACCTCCAGGTTAGTAGCTTTAGTCACCTAGATGCTGAACGGCTTTCCGCCAATGTAGAGGAACTAGTAAACCTGGAGGAAGGAGATTTTCATGCTTGGTTGGGGGATTTTTCCCTGCCTACTGAAACTTCTGTTGCATCCCTAGTTAAATCTTTGAGCGATCGCCATCCACTCTCTTTGCAACAATCCATTTCTACGATTGTTGCAACAAGTATTCCAGCCGCTACCCCGATCAATCTTCAGCATCTCGAACAACTAAACGCGCTAATTGCAACATTACTAACTAACTACGATCGGCAAGCTTGTCAGGAAGAACAACAACAATATGCGATCGGGCGGTTGCTCCGACAAGTTAAACGATTACAACACCTGCTCGATAACCTACAGGAATGGTCAGGACGTTTAGCAGCAATTTCAGATACCCTTTCTCCTCTAGCTGCTTCTCGCTCTCAGCAATTATACAGTACTCTGCAATCTGTCTTGGCCCAAGCGTCTCAGGTGGCATCAACTGTTGATTCGCTCAATAACAATCATCATCAACTCAAACAAGAACTCATACAACAGGAAAAGTTACTTAAGCATTCTTCCAATTTAGTCAAAACAGTTACAACTATTCCTTTAAAAGTAGCCTTAGAACCGTTGCATCGGCTTTGGTCTCAGTTACAAGCTTTACAAGATAAGTCTGCTAGACTACATTTACAAATTAGCGATATCCAAGTCGATCGGGCATTTAGCGATCGCCTCCGTGTCCTTCTGTTGCATATAAGTTGCTATTTACTAGAGCAAAGCATTGAGTCTGGTCAAACGCGCCAACACCTTGGTAAAAATAGCAACGGGATCATCGAAATTCAAGTTTATCAGCAAGGAAATCAACTGATTATTGATGGCTGTGATGATGGTGCAGGACTTAACTTATCTCAAATTTATCAACCTGCTTTAGCCCAAGGGTTCGCCCTGACAAAACCAGGGGATATGTTACAAGTGACTGAACTGGTACTTGAGCCAGAGGTTTCATCTGTTTTGTGCGATCGTGCTGCCTTAGAGTTAGGAGTAGAATTAACTGAAGTTTGCAAGCAATTAACAGCTATTCAGGGAAGAATAGTACTGAAGTCTAAAGCTGGACATGGTACAGCCTTCTCGCTCCAAATTCCCCTCGATCGCAAAATTGCTCAACTTATCGTCTGTCAAGCTAACTCCAGAGTCTATGCATTTATTGCCGATTCTGTAGAGCAGATTTGTCTATCCCAGTCCGAACAAATTATCCAAACTCAAGCAGGACGGATGTTATTATTGCAGTCTTCTGGCACCAGTGGCTTGCTTGGTTATGCTGAGGAGGATCTAACAACAGAAATGCTCGTCCCTATCTACTTATTGACTGATGTGCTGACTTGTCCTAACTACCTTCCCACCTCAGTTACTACTTACAGCACAGATACACTAAATGCTTTCAAACAGGATAAGCCGTTATTAGTATTTCGTTACTTAGACAAACGATGTGCTTTAGAAGTAGATTGCATCATCGGCAAGCAATCCTCTGCAATCCATCCTCTGGGGGAAGCAACCCCGGTTGCTGCTTATATCCAAGGAACTAGCATTCTTGCCAATGGGCAACTTAGCCTGGTTTTGGATGGTCAGCTTCTCACAAAATCTCTAGCTTGAATCCCCAGAGGGTTACTCAGCAGGCTTGCAACGGATTAACCAAGCTTTAATCTCCCTGAGTTCATTATTTTGATCGGCGATTTGGTTCTCAATATCTTGGAAGCCGTAAGCGATATTTTTTGAAATCTCTGCTTGGTTCCTGACAAGATGATCAAAATTTCGCTTATCATTAAGGGCTTTTTCAGCAGCAGCTACAGCAATTTGAGTAGCCTGCTGTTTCTCAAACTTTAGCTTATTGTGCCACCAGGCTATCCAGCCAGATAATGCACCAATAAAAGCTAGTAGAAAGCTGGCAGCACTAGCATCAAATTTCATAATTATTGCTAAATCAATTCTCGAACTAAAGCCTTTCCAGTAGTACCTAAAATCAGTCCAGTATCATCCCAAACGCCGCAAACAATTCCAGTGTATCCAAATGGAATTTCGTAATATCCACCGGCGCCAATTCTGTAAGCAAAATTAGTTTTAGAAGCCGAACTACCAAAATCGATGCATAAAGGAGCATTACTATAATTCCAAATAGTTGCACCTTTGCGGTTGGGATTATCAGCTATTAAAGTTTGCATAGTAGTGCTAACACTAACGCTCGTAGGCGTAGCCACACCACTAGTACCAGAGTTAATAGTAGTAGGATTCCAAAGAGCCATTAATAACTACACTCCACAAACGAAAGCTTACAATTACTTGCGGCAATAGCAGAAATCTTGCCAGTATAAAGATTATGTTTATTAATCTCGTAACTTCCACCTCGCGGTTTGATAATGATTCCTTTGTTCTTGACTGCGTTGGAAGATTTCCCAAGAATTAAAGTGATATCAATGCTGTAATTATTGACAAAAATTGCATAAGTTCTGTTAGCGTTAGCATCTAACAAAAGAGTTACATTAGTATTTAAACTCTTTTCATCATTAGTACATTTATCGAATGGAATAGCAGAATCATTCGATGAATCTGAGGGATTATTAAGCATTAAATTAAAGCCTCAATCTTTAAATTCCACTGAGCGAAATTCGACTCAGGAGTGTAAGGAAGGTATCGCGAAGCTCGGATAATTTGGGTAATACCAAACTCAATACTGTATTAACAATGCTTCCAAGAGTCTGACCGAGATTACTAGTCAGCATCAATGCATTATGCAACGTGGTCGCAAAAGTCAGAACTGCCAAGGCCTTTTCAACGTATGTGTTTTCAGCAACGGCTGTCACTAATCCACTAATCCCACCCGTTACCTGTTGACCTAACTTGTTGTTAATGACGTTTAATAGTGCTAAATTTGCACCGTTTACAACAGTACTTGAAGCGCTGACCACGGTAGCAAAACCAGTATTTACTGATGCTTTAATACCCGCTATTGCACTTCCCAATACACCCTGCGTTTGTTGATGTTGTGCGGCGATAAATGCCTTTAATTCAAATACTTCTGCTTGTCCCATATCCTTCCCGTCCTTACCATCTCTGCCAGGGAAACCATTTCTACCGTTAATACCATTTCGCCCATCTCTACCAGGAATGCCGGGTAACTGCACTTGTACAACAGTGGTGATACCGTTCTGTCCGTTCGTGCCGTTCGTACCATTTCTGCCAGGTAATCCCGGCAGACCCCGATCGCCTTTGTCACCCTTGGGGCCTCTCAGTCCTTGCAATCCTTTGACTAACTGAACTGTAGCGATTACAGTAGTTGCGATCGCAAGTGCTTCACCCGCTTTTTGCAATGCTTGACCACCGAGTTTTGCAGCTTGCTGCCCAATTCCTTCTGCTTTGATACCTTGTTTGTAGGCTGTGGTGGCGTTTTCATTGGCTGTTGCAGCATTCCTCACCGCACCATCAGCTGTCAGCTGTGCCTGTTTGGCATTCTCAAGAGCAGTTTTGCCGAAATTCTCAGCACGAGTTGCTGTTACCTGCGCTGCACCCGCTTGCAATTTAGCCGCTTCACCAATACCCTTAGCATCAAGCGCGATATTCTTCACTTGTGCGGTCAGTGACTCGTTAGCACCGATGCGGTTTTGCAACCCTAGCAACTTGCCCAGAATACGCGATACATCATTGCCAAGCTGTACTAACCCACTTTCTACGGCATCAATACGCCCACCTAATACATTGAGGGTTGCCAGTTGTTCGATAAGCGTAAATATTGTAGCGATCGCATTGAAAGCCTCCAGTAATCTACCCGCCAATCACCCTGTCGCAGCTAAGGCTTCACTGCTAATACCCACAGCTTTTGCAGCGGCAGTTACAGCGTTGCCTACAGCAGTTTCCAACTTCCCAATTGCCTTGCCGAGTGCATTGACCTGACTACCAAAACCATTGACCAACCCGCGTAAGCCAGATACCTCTGTTGATAGATTTAATGCATCTCTGGCAACAGTAGCAGCTTTAGTGCTTGCACTTGCGGATTCAGTTACAGCTTGCGCTGATTTACTGATAGCTTGATTAGACAAACCCTTTGCTAGTTCTGCATCTGACGCAACACTGTTAAGTGTGTTTTTTATCGATGGTATTTCTTTCTCTAAACTACTAAGCTTACCGCTATTCTTGCGTTCTATTTGTGCTAATCGTTCTGCTTCTCGTGTGTTCCTTGTATTAAGTTCTCTGAGGTCTGCATCAGATATTTCTAATTGTTTGTTTACCCGATTTAATCGTGCTTGCTCACCTTCAAGTTGAATAGTTTTCGCTTGTGCTTACTTCATTTGTCTAGCATACTCAGCAGCATTACGCTCTACACGAGTAGCGGATTCCCTTAATCCTCGTTGTTCGATTTCAAGTAATCGTTGTTGTCTGGTATTTTCTACTATTTGCAAGAAGGCATCACTTGCAGCTTTTTTTGCCTCTGCAATTTGAGGTTGCAGTTTGTTTGTAGCTACCACCACAGCACCAGCTACAAAAGTTGTAAGTTCTGGCTGTAATGATGATTTGATTGAGTTTTTAAGCGATAATTCATCAACTGGTTTGATGCCTGCAATCTGTTGTTTTAGTGTGTTAATTTGTGATTGTAAATTCTGGCAACAGTCGCACTTGCCAGCGCAATCGAGCGCTGATTGCATACTCCCAATTACGCTAGACATACTCATATATTTAGCCGCAATTCCTATTTATTAATTGATTAGATAAACCTTCAATCTGCGCCCAATCAGAATTGCTGATGCACTGACCACTACAGCCAGTGCCACAAGCAACTTCACAATCGGATAGTGATTGATAAATACCTGGGGTGCTATATACAGATTTTTTTATGCAAGCCCCATTAATGCAATCGTATTTAACGTCTGGAAGAGGGTCAGCAACGAAACTTTTAGAAACAATATAACCGTTACCCCAGTTTGCAAGAAAAATCCTACCATCACACGATGAGACTAAATTCATGCTGGGGCTTGCGCTGACCAATACAGGGTTATCGTCAGCAAAACCAGGATAAGTTTCTGTGTAGTCGCGGTTTCCAGTGTTATACAGTCTAGTTATTAAATTCCAAGTACCCCTCTTACACGGTTAATCCAGAAGTCAGATCATCAAAATAATTCTATGAAAAATAACCGCAACGGACAAGCGGCTGTTTTTACGGCCAAGGAATATTCTCGAATCCGTAATCACATCCAAAGCCAAAAATACAAATTACTTTTAGACTTAGCATGGTTTACTGGGGAGAGGTGGGGGGCGCTGGTGCAAATGAAGATTGCGGATCTTTACGATGCTGAGGGTAATCCACTTAAATTGATCACTTTTCGCGCCAGGACTCGTAAGGCTGTAGGTGGCAAAAAGAAAACCCAAAAGACCCGACAAGTACCAGTACATCCAACTCTTCACGAAGCTTTGAAAGCATACACCCCAGAAGATCCAGATTCGGAGTGGCTATTTCCTTCCAAGAGGGACTACACCGAAGGGGAAATCCCCAAGCACATCACCCTCAGATATGCGGATATGGTGTTTCGAGAAGCTGTGCAAAAAGCTGGGTTGGAAAGCCGAAGACTCAGCACTCATTCCAGCCGCCGGAGCTTTGTAACCCATTTGGCTCGTAACGGTGTGTCGTTACGAATTATCCAAAAGCTTTTGGGATATGCGGATTTGAAGATGTTGGCGGTTTACATCGATGTCAACGACCAAGACCTTGAGGGCGCGATCGCTACTCTATAACTAAACCATCTGACAAAGTTTACTCAGGCAGGTAAGCTGGACTAGGTTGATAACACCTAACATCACTGCATTGGATTTACTTGCGCGATGCCTGCGGCGAGCTACGCTAACGCACTGCCGAGGATAAAGTGCGATCGCATTTTTCACAGGACAAAAATATGACCACTGAAACCAAAGAACAAACTGTACAAGAACTGATTCAAGAATTACAAGAGTTTCCTGGGGATCTGCTAATTTGTCTGACAGATCCCTATGGCGAACGTTTCACCATCATCGGTTTTGAGGCTGGGTCTGACTGTGTAAATGTTGTCATCTCTGCTTCGGACGATGACGACGGGGAATAAACTTAGTTATTCGTCATTCGTCATTCGTCATTGGGCATTGGGCATTGGGGAATGGGGAATGGGGACTGGAGACTAGGAGCGCCAGGAGCGAATCAACTTTTGGCGGCTGCCCATCCGCGATCGCAATCTCAACCTCCTGCTTCCGACTTTGGGCCAACTGCGATCGCACATTCCCCCCGGCAATATGCTGATGCTTAATCTTCCCCCCAGTCTTCCAGCAATAGCGGTAATAATGGTTATCTTTGCGATTAGAAGGACAGTATTTTTCTACCCAGTGAAGATGTTCTGGAACGGGTAAAATGTGTTCTGGAACATCGGTATAGTCCCCGAATCCTGGGGTTTTTTGTTCTGGAACAGGATTTTGTGTATCACGTTCCAGAACAAAATTCTGGTTGTGACTACTGACTAATTCAGATGACTGTGTATCCTGTTCCAGAACCTGACTTTTCCCGTTAAGTCTGTTTTGCAAGCTGCCAACCTTCACAGAG
>NZ_JAVRCA010000065.1:0-38836 GCF_034530995.1 Nostoc sp. DedQUE04
CCAATGCCCAATGCCCAATGCCCAATGCCCAATGCCCAATGCCCAATGCCCAATGACTCTTCACTCTAGACGCCTAATCCTTTAAGCAGTTCCTTAAAAAAGTGTAAGTCTACCTTAGCTCTTGCATAACTCTCTAATCAACATCTGATAAGTCATTGGCATTGTTGAAAAACAGTTATTCAGGAGGCGAAAATTATGAAACTTTACTATCGTGGTCTAAGCTACGAATATAACCAAAACAAAGTTGGCAGCAAAAAAACAGAACAGCCGTTTCAACCAGTTCCTCAAATTGGGCCAGTTTATAATTTGATGTACCGTGGTGTTAACTATTGTGTCGATCCAAATTCTAAATCGGCAGAAGTTTCTCTAGCACCAGTAGCCTATAAATTGAGCTTTCGGGGAATAACCTATTTTGTCAATAAAACTCAATTAGGAAAAGTTAGCGTAGTCTCTCAACCAACAACTACTTCAAAAGCTGAGGCACTGGCGATTTCTGAGGAATTATTAAAGCTTCAACAATAATATGCCTGCAAGCCGATCTGGAGTTTAGTTAGTCATAAACTTGTAATGTAATCCTCAAAAAACCTTGCTTGAAATTTTGCCACTACCTACTTTCTGTCTGAACAAACCTTACCAAAGCTGGTAGTTGTGTCAAGATTAATTTGAGGAATTAAGGCTTGTAACACAATGCTAGGACAATTATTAGACGGACGTTACCAAGTCCTCCAGATATTAGGTGGAGGTGGATTCGGTCAAACCTACATAGCCCAAGATACCCATCGGCCAGGTTTCCCAAAATGCGTTGTCAAACACCTTAAGCCCGTCACTCGTAGTCCTGAATTTCTCAAAACTGCCAGACGGCTATTTACTAGTGAGGCAGAAACACTAGAACAACTGGGCTACCATGACCAAATTCCTCGGCTTTTAGCCTATTTTGAAGAAAACCAAGAGTTCTTCTTGGTGCAAGAGTTCATTGAAGGACATACCCTGAAAGCGGAACTATTCCCCAATCAACGTTGGCCAGAAGATCGAGTCATTCAACTACTCCAACAGGTTTTGGGTATTCTACAATTTATTCACAGCCACAACGTTATTCATCGAGATATCAAACCGGACAATATAATTAGGCGGCAACAAGACGGTAAGTTAGTGCTGATTGACTTTGGCGCTGTTAAACAAGTCCAAACTCAACTGCTCACAATTACAGGGCACACGGGGGCTACTATTATTATTGGTACTCCCGGATATATGTCTACAGAACAGGGACAAGGCAAGCCCCGCCTCAACAGTGATATTTATTCCTTGGGCATTATTGGTATACAATCGCTGACAGGGTTACATCCGATAAACTTTGAAGAAGACCCAGATACAGGAGAAATTTCTTGGCAGCATCAAGCTAATGTCAGTTCTGAGTTGGCATCTGTGCTATCTAAAATGGTGCTACATCATTTTAAACAGCGCTATCAGTCTGCGGCTGAAGTTTTACACGTGCTTAAGGATCTCGATATTACAAAAGAAGCGCGATCGCTTCAACTACCATCTTCGACACCCAAAGAGCAAGAATACGATCGTCAAGATTACCAGGTAGAAGCGCGATCGCTTCAACTACCAGATTTTACACAACCACCTCAAACTTCGCTTACTCAACAAAACTCAATCGGGTATCCGACTGCTTCTATTCTGTCTGGGGAAAGTTACAACCGCTTAGAAACAATTCTTTTAGAATTTGTCGGCCCCATCGCCTCAAGATTACTACGACAAGTTGCAGCATCAGCGTCCAATTTGGAAGAATTAATTAGTCAATTAGCCCTTCATCTTCGAGAAAATCAACAAATTGATTTTAAGAAGAAAACAACATTTCTACTAGAAAAATCTACTCTCTTACAAGAACTTACTGTAAAAGCTGACCAATCTGGTATTAACTCAAATAATTTACCAAACCAAGAATCTCAAGTCATCAGTGAAAAATTTTTGGAAGAGTGCGAACGTGAGTTGGCTGATTTAATTGGCCCGATAGCTAAGTTTCTAGTGCAAAAAGCTATTAAATCTGCTGGACAAATCTCTCGTGCAGAATTTGTGAAAATTTTAGGAGCGCAAATCCCTGAACCTCAAAAAGCTTTGCAATTTGAGCAACGCTTACTTTCTTGATTTTCTCGAAATTGCGTTTTTATCTCTGTGAATTATGGATTATTAGCCTTAATTGTTCAGCATCTCCAAAGCTATTTTCAAGCTAGCTTTCATCCGATTAAATGCTTCTGCTAACCCGCCAATTTCATCATGAGAGCTTTCTTCAAAATCAGCGCTCATATCACCAATACTAACTTTTTGAGCTATTTTCTCTATTCTTCTGATGCGCTGAATCACATATTTTGTAATTAAGAAGTTAATTAAGAAAACTACGAGCGCAAAGATCGCAATTAAAAGTCCCATTATCAATATCCAAGTCCGTGTGGCATTGGCAAAAATATCTTGAGAAGGAACAGAGATAATTTGAGCAGAAACAATCTGATTGAGTTGCCAGCCAAAACCATTTTCCGAGCCATAATTTAGCAACTGACTTTTAGGAGCTTGATCTGGTGTAGAATGGCATCGCAAACATTTCGCTTGTGTAATTTTTAGTGGTTGTGCAATGTAAAAGACTTCGCCTTCTGACAATTTACGAAAGCCTGTAATTTCTAGAGTATTAGGTTCGTTGCGAAAACGCTCCACAAGTTGAGTTTCAAAATTATCAGCTTTATCCGCTAAATTGGTTGGATTAAGTGTTGCATCCTTATGAAAAAAGTTTTTAAATTTAGGCTTTTTACGAAAATTTTCAAAAACCTCTTTAGAGGAAAAAGTTGGTACTACTTCAGGCAGGAATGTTGGGTTAGTATCTAATCTAGGTTCTAATAGGGGAGCAATACGATTTTGTGTATAATCTCTAACTGCATTCACCGTTTGGATGAGAATCTCCGCTTGAGAACTGACTTCATTTTGCGCTCTCTCTTGAAGTACACTGGATAAGGCAATGCCACTTCCTAAAATACTGATGATGAAAACTAATATTAAAAGCAAGTTAAATTTAGCACCTATTTTTAAGTTTTTTAACGTAATGTTGTTTAACATAACCTAAGCAACGAAGGTGGCCTGTGAGTTTGTCTAATATTTATTTATACCTGTTAGAAAGCATCTCAACAATATCTAAATAAATATTAATTTTTTACTGCAATATAACCTTTTTAGGCAGCAGTAAAATTTATCTAAATTAGTCTTGAAAGCCAAATCATTTCCTTAACCATAATTAGTGATGTTTGTGCGATTTCCCCGTCGTTTATTTCTGTTTCATCTACTAGGTTTTACATTTGCTGCCTGCAAACCACAAAATGGAAATGGGGTTGAGGGCACGTTAACTATTGGTGTAATCAACTATGGTGGAGGCGAACAGATAATTAATCAATATGCTAAATTTAATAGTTACTTAGGTGAAAAAACAAACTCATATATTCAATTAGAGCCTGTTTTTAATGAAAATAGAGCGGTTGAGCGCCTTGATGCTCGTGCTTGGTCATTGGTATTTGCTCCACCAGGTTTAGCGGCTATTGCGATCGCACGTCACCAATATGTTCCCCTATTTCCTTTAATAGGTATTAGTAATTTACGTTCAATCTTCGTTGTTCGCAAAGATAATCCGATAACTGACTTGAAACAGCTACAAGGCAAAACTGTGGCTTTAGGACAGTTGGGTTCAGCAACAGGATATTATTTTCCTCTTTACAATCTTTATGGTACAACACTGGCTGAAATACTGTTTGCGCCCACACCCAAAGCAGCACTGGAATTGGTCGCTCAAGGAAAAGCGATCGCCTGTGCCGTCTCTGAGGCGGAATTAAGTCTCTACAGTTCGCAGTTGGCGCCAACCGAATTCCGCATACTATTTAAAGACCCTCACTATGTACCATTAGGTGTGGTCTTGATTGGGCCGAATGTAGAACGTAACCGTCAAGAATTTATCCGCAAAGTCATGAGTGAATCGTCTTCAGATTTAGCTCAAGAAGTGGGGTATGTACCCAATGGACAAGTACCAGATTACAAATACATGATTTCTGTGGTCGATCGGGTAAGTTCAATTAGTTCTAAGCTGCAAAGTAAACCTGTTCGTTTATTTTAATTAAAGCAATAACAATACTTTCAGCCTTTGTTTTCTCATAAATCCTCTTCTAATGCTCAAATACCCTAGTTTCAACATTTAAGTATAATCGGCAAGTATAAAAATATACTTATTAATTTATTAAAAAAAGACCCTTTAAAGGGTCTTGCCGTACTGATTAAAGAATTAATTTATTTACTCAATAATCCAAGTGCTAACTCTAGATACATTTTTGCTTTATGCAAAGCTAGCAGTTTTTCTTGAGTATACCTATCTGGGTAATTCATGATTCTCCCTTCCATCGTGATTTTGATAAGTGCAGCTTGCTCATCTGTAGGAGCATTCATCTCATCTATAGCGTTGCTCACTGCTTGTATGAAAACAAAGGTAGGAGGTTTTAACCCTTTACCTGCCTCAAACTGGGATAACGCCATTCGAGGGAAGACCATCAAGGATGTAATCCATGAGGTCTTGTACCCTTTATTCCCAGTTGGTTTGATGCCGTAGCGTAAGCATAGTTCACTGAGTTCTTTGATGGTTTTGATTTCTAACTCGGAACGCGTAAACATAAAATAGAGTTACCTCTTGTAAAAGTGGTATCGGTGAGCTACAAGTTTTCCAGACAATATGCTCACCGATTTAAAACTCTATTCCCTCGCAAACATTAGTATCAAGCCTTATTTACATCTCTCAACAATGCCTAATCCTAAAGGGAACCCACAGAATTTTGAGCCAGCACAACCAAAAGGTGAGGAACCCATGACAGCTACTATTAGTTTTCGTGCTACTGAAAAAATGAAGGAAGAGGTGAAGGCACAAGAAGATCCACCAGAATTTTGTCGCCAAGCTATCCAAGAAAAACTAGATAAGGATAAAAAGAAATAATTCTAAAAAACTCTAAATATAAAAAGCTCTGAATAGCAAGTCTAAAAATAGAGTTTGCAGTTCAGAGCGTCAATGAGCCGACTCTCACAAATGTTTTAGGAGCGCTATAATTCAATTTTTAGTAAGTAATATTATTTTGTATTATTTTACTCAAAAAAACAATTTGAATCGTGCTAGCTGGTTTTTAATCGTCTCTGTCAGGATTTTGTCCAGTTCTGTAGTGTCTTGGAATTGCAAAATTTGCTGTGTCGGTAAGTCGAAGGGAAATTCACCTTCAAAATCTGGGCGTTGCATTTGCGCTAGTAGAATCTGTTCAGATCGCTTACTTTGGATGGCATAGCCAATCTCAACACAGACATTCGGACTGGGAATTAATTGGGAGGTTTCTTTACCATCAATACTAGCAATGGGCGTGGTGTCAGCGATAAATAACAAACTCTTACGGATTTTCCGCATGATTGTGCGGTTAATTCGGAAAGTACCACCGCTAGGACGAGAGGATTCTATTAATGTTAGAGGAAGACGCGATCGCAAGTTTAAATTGTCTAAACTTTTTCGCAGTTCTTCTTTGAGAATATTCGTCGCTGCGCCATACTCAGTTTGATAGGATAAAAAAATTGTTGGTTCTAACTGAGCCAAGACCGCCTGTTTAGTGAAATAAATTTCATGACTAATTAAGTCAATGTTAGAGACGCAATAGCCGCCGCTACCTTCAATATAAAATTCAATATTTTCCCCTTCCAAATAGCGCCCAAACCAAGTTGATTTTTTCACTTCGTCGCTGTCTTCCAAAAAGTCTGCTCGCAATGCTGATTTCAGCAGGCTTTTTTTGCTTAAGCGAATGTCTGGCTGACGTTTTTCCAGTTCTGGAATCGGCTCATAATCCTGTAGATACCACGCTCTGAGCGCAATTATTGACATAAGGCGCTATTTTAACTGTTTCTCACTATTCAACTTCGTATAATCTTACACCCAGAGGAGTCCCTATTTCAGACTTCTCTTTAAACACAACAACACCCAAGCCTCTACTCCCTGAACTATCTCCTCTCTTTGTCAATCGTAGTTAGGGATGTACTAACTTCCATTGTTTTTGTAAACAAGTAATGAAAATCAGTTACAGTGCCCCCTAATCTTCTAGATTTGAGGAAACAGCAGTTTTCGCGTTGGGTGTTGCTGTATTTTGACGAGACAGATGTAAGTTAAACAGCGTCTTATACCTCTTACTAACATTTCAAACGCAGCTGTTATATCTGCCACGGGAAGCTTGTTTCTTAGCTTCAACTATTAGATTATCACTTGTAGCTGGGAGGGATTTATTTTGCAACTAAACTTTACTTTTAAACGATTTTTAATCAAATTCAATATATTGCACGCTCTGGATCGCTGACAGCTATTTTTTAGCTTATATGTTAAGAAAATTATCATCTATCTTGTGGATGAATTTAAAAATTGCTCGGTCAATTTTTAAGTTTTGAAACTAACAATTGAGCATTGGTCAATCACCAAAAGTAATTCTTCGCCTGCGTCCTCATTCCCCACTTCCTATTGCTAGTTAACGATTTTGGCTGGAGGCTTGATGGGAATCTCAATCCAGAACTCTGTACCTTTGCCAGGTTCTGAAATGCACTCCATTATTCCCCCATGTTTTTCGACAATAATCTGATAGCTGATTGCTAATCCCAATCCTGTACCTTTGCCCACAGGCTTGGTAGTGTAAAATGGGTCAAAAATTCGCTTTTTCACCTCTTCATTCATTCCGGGCCCGTTGTCAGTAATCCGAATTAACAGACGAGAGTTGTCTGCTGAGACTTTAGTGGAAATCTGGATAGTTGGAATTGGGCATGAGTTATTCTCCTTGTCACCCTGCTTTTGCCACTCCCGACGCCCTACTTCCAGAGCATCTATGGCATTGCTGAAAATATTCATAAATACTTGATTCATTTGACCGGCATAGCATTCCACCCGTGGGATATTGCCATAATCTTTAATTATCTGAATGCGTGGAAATTCAGCATTTCCTTTCAGCCGATGTTGCAAAATTAATAAGGTGTTGTCAATGCCTTCATGCAGGTCAACGCGCTTGTTTTCAGACTCATCTAAGCGAGAAAAATTGCGTAACGACAACACTATTGAGCGAATGCGCTCGGTTCCTACTTGCATTGAGATCATGATTTTTGGCAGGTCTTCTACCAAAAATTCAAAATCGATCGCTTCGATCGCGGCTTGAATTTCACTATGGGGATGGGGATAGTATAGCTGGTAGAGACGTAAAATTTCTAGCAGCTGTTCAGTGTAATCACTGGCGTGGCACAAATTACCGTAAATAAAGTTAACAGGGTTGTTGATTTCGTGGGCGACACCCGCCACCAACTGTCCTAGACTGGACATTTTTTCGGTCTGAATCAATCTTGTCTGTGTTTCTTGGAGTTCATATAGGGTCTGCTCTAACTGAGCGGCTTGATTTCTGGCTTCAGTTTCGGCTAGTGAAGTTTGTTGGTAGAGTTGTGCTTGTTGAATTGCGATCGCAGCCTGATCTGCCACCTGCTGCAATAAATCAATTTCTGTATCCTGCCAATTTCTGGGAGCCTCACACTCATGGGCAATTAATAAGCCCCATAGTTCCATACCCATATTAATTGGAACTATTAAGTTTGCTTGCACTTGCAGACTCTGCAAAAACTCTCGATGACAATCACTTAAAGAAGCCGTTGAAAGGTTGTTAATTGCCCGTATCCTACCCTGACAGTATAAACGGGTATAATCATCAGGAAAGCATTCTGGTGGTGCATTCACTCCTAAAACTGACTGCCAATTACCATTAATCTCTTCCACAATCACTGATTGAGTCTTCAGGTGGAAAATCAGCATTCGGTCTGAATTTAGCAGAGGACGGACTTCTTGAACGATGGATTGCAGAGTTGCTTGCAAGTCCAATGTGCGGCGAATATGCTCTGTGACTTGCTTGATGACTTTGGTAAACATTAATGATTTTTCGAGTTCAGAGGTTTGCTCTTGCACCCGCAGTTCTAAGTTGGCATTCAGGGATTGTACCTGTTTATACATCTGCTGCTGCTGAATTGCCATTGAGAAATGATCGTATAAAGCTTGTGCCAAAAAGATGTCTTCCAACTTCCACTCAGGTGATTGCCCTTTTTTTTGCTCTCGCCAAACCTCAAAGGAAAGCTGGGGTAAAAGTTGTCGCCGATTATGTTCGCATCGTCCCGCCCACAAGATTTCCGTTTCCAATTCCGAGCGAAAAATACTTAAGACACCAATAAATTTTTCGCGGTAATGTAGCGGAATCACCATGAGTCCGCGAATTTCACTAGAACGGAATGCTAAAGCCAAAACTCGCAAACGTGGTTCTTTATAGAGGTCAGTAGTTGCCCAAATATTACCTTGTTGAAACTCAGCCATCCAGTTTTGCCAGATGGGATGCTGTTCGATAATAGTGTTATCTAACTCGTAGGGGAGTGTCGGTTGGTCGCCCCAAGTGTATAGTTCTCGGTTCTCTGCAATGTAAAGCCTGCCACCGACTCCACAGAAGGCAGTAATAACTTCTTCTAGTGCTCCTTGTAATTGGATTGTCGGCAGTTTATGCAATAATGTGGTGACTCGATTAATAGTAGCTTCTCGCTTTTGCTTGGCGTGGGCTTCAGTGAGTAGATTGCTTTGAGCGATCGCGATCGCTACCTGGTCAGCAACTTGCTGCAATACTTTTAGTTCCCCCTTCAAAATCTTTTGCGGTTCACTGTGGTGAGCTACCAACAATCCCCACAATTTAGGCTTTGCCGATAGTTCTTGTGGGTCGCAATCTAAAATTGGTACTATCAACGAAGACTGCACGCCCATTGCTTTGAGGTATTGAATATGGCACTGATCTACTTGCCGATAGTAGATATTAGTTTCTAGACGTTTGCCAGTTTCTTTTGACTGTAGAGGCGATAGCCCAATCTTCTCATTTGCCACATCGACAATCGAACGTTGCCCCACTAACAAAAACATCTCTCTAGCAGCTTCTGGAATATCATCAGCTGGGAAGCGTTGACCCAATAAGGATGGCAGACGTTGTTTATGAATAGATTCTGCAATCACTTCACCACTACCATCAGCATCAAAGCGATAAATTTTCACCCGATCTGCACCCAAAAATAAGCGCACTTCACTAACAGTTGTTGTTAATATCTCTTGAAGGTCGAGCGATCGCCTAATCTGTTTTGTCATCCGGTGCAGTAAACTTTCTCGATCGAAGTTTTGCTGTAACTCGTTTGGTTTATCCCTACGTGTCATTGTTTGTATACACCAAGACTGAAGTATAATTTTTTTTATATTTGTCCCCGATCGAAATTTTCAACTTACAATGCTTTGATTTTCATCCTATTTCAAGAAATTCTTGCTATTAATGCATCGCTAAGGGCATACATGTATTACAAATATTTTTGAAAATAGATTAGAGGATGTTTGAAAAGTAACAGATATTTTGCTTGTTCCCTATAGCCCTTGTGAAGTGGATTTAGGGGAGATATAAAACCGTTGTATCATTAAATACTTTTCAGCTATCATCTCAAGTTTAAAGTTAAGAAATTTTTAATCATTGACATTTACTAATTTTATATTCTCAATCATTAAACTATTCCAGTAATTTTACTTAATTTAGAATTGGAATAATTTCTTTAAATTAAAAAAATATTTTTAATATTTTTGCCCATTAATCAATTAGTTAAAATTTATTCAAAGCCATAACTAAATTATTAGTAATTTTTTTTAAATGTTTTTGGCTGGGGAATTTGACTATTCCCCGTTTAATTGCTTGACTTGATGTTGAATGTAACTATTTTGATTAAATTATTCGTAAATTACTGTTAAAGATAGTAAATTACGAATTTCTTCACGCACACTCATGAGAGTTTTACCAAGATGGTTTTGACCGCTTTTATTAGCACCACAGCCCCAAAAAGAATCAGTTGGGGAGTTTTCAACCAACATCTCATTACCTGTCTTCAGGAGAACTTCTCTGATATCAGCATGAGTGAGAAACTTTTTGAGTACAGCTTCTCGCATAATTTGAGTTTTAACCAAATCCCAGTCTCGACGGAGTTGGCGAGTGCTACATCTTCCCAAAGTCGCAGCTTCTTCTGGGGTGGCGGCAGCATGGATGAGAGGTATAATTGCGGCATCTGTGCTGCCTACAAACTTTTGCGCTTGATAATAATGCTCAACCGTCGGCCAGTAAGCACCCTCAATGTGGATTCCGTGGAGAGAAAAGTTAGAAAAACAGCCATAAGGCTGCCAAACCTTATAAAAGTAAATGGTCATTTGAAAATTGCTCTTTTATATATATATCAATTTCAGGGTAACTGAAAGTTTAGGTTTCAAAACCCTTGATTTATATGAAGGGTTAGTAACATCACTCTGGCGGAGTAATTTTACACAACTTTTGGAACAGTAGGTTTACTACTTTACTCATCAGCTTTCCTTGTCTCCAAGTCCTCTCTCCCAATGCCCCATAATATAAGAAAGCGCTTCACACTTCTTAAATAATCAGCTTTATTAGAACAATGGCGAGAGACTTGCGGGGATTCATTAAAATTTTGGAAGAAAGAGGACAATTACGGCGAATTTCAGCTTTAGTTGACCCAGACTTGGAAATTGCTGAGATTTCCAACCGAATGCTACAAAAAGGTGGCCCAGGGTTGTTGTTTGAAAACGTCAAAGGCGCTTCCTTTCCGGTGGCGGTGAATTTGATGGGAACTGTGGAAAGGATTTGCTGGGCGATGAATATGCAGCATCCAGAGGAGTTGGAAACTCTGGGGAAAAAATTGAGTATGCTGCAACAGCCAAAACCACCAAAGAAGATTTCCCAGGCGATAGATTTTGGAAAAGTGCTGTTTGATGTGGTGAAGGCAAAACCAGGACGAGACTTTTTCCCCGCTTGTCAGCAAGTTGTGCTTCAAGGTAATGATTTAGATTTAAATAAGTTGCCTTTGATACGTCCTTATAATGGTGATGCTGGCAAGATTATCACGTTGGGACTGGTAATTACCAAGGATTGTGAAACTGGTACTCCAAATGTAGGTGTGTATCGCTTACAACTACAATCTAAAAATACGATGACGGTTCACTGGTTATCGGTGCGGGGTGGGGCGAGGCATTTGCGAAAAGCGGCCGAACGTGGGAAAAAATTAGAAGTTGCGATCGCACTTGGTGTAGATCCTCTAATTATTATGGCAGCAGCTACACCTATACCTGTAGATTTATCAGAATGGCTGTTTGCAGGACTTTATGGCGGTTCCGGCGTGCAGTTGGCGAAGTGTAAAACTGTAGATTTGGAAGTTCCCGCAGATTCAGAATTTGTCTTGGAAGGAACGATTACACCAGGAGAAGTTTTACCAGATGGGCCTTTTGGCGACCACATGGGTTATTACGGCGGTGTTGAAGATTCGCCGTTAATTCGCTTCGAGTGTATGACGCACCGGAAAAATCCGATTTACTTAACAACATTTAGCGGTCGTCCACCCAAAGAAGAAGCGATGATGGCGATCGCGCTAAATCGCATTTATACGCCCATACTGCGGCAACAAGTATCAGAAATTGTCGATTTCTTCTTACCAATGGAAGCTTTGAGTTACAAAGCGGCGATTATTTCCATAGATAAAGCATATCCGGGACAAGCGCGACGGGCGGCTTTAGCGTTTTGGAGTGCTTTACCACAATTTACATACACCAAATTTGTAATTGTTGTGGATAAAGACATAAATATTCGCGATCCGCGTCAAGTTGTCTGGGCAATTAGTTCTAAAGTTGACCCAGTGCGGGATGTCTTTATTTTGCCGAATACACCTTTTGATACCTTAGATTTTGCTAGTGAAAAGATTGGCTTAGGTGGACGGATGGGAATTGATGCAACTACAAAGATTCCGCCGGAAACAAACCATGAATGGGGTTTGCCTTTGGAATCCGACCCAGATGTGGCGGCGATGGTAGAGAGACGATGGGCGGAGTATGGTTTAGCAGAGTTGCAGTTAGGAGAAGTAGACCCAAATTTGTTTGGCTATGATATGAAGTAACCTGTTATAGATCAATACAGTTCAAATAGAGCAACAAAACCCTAATGTAGAGACGCGATTTATCGCGTCTTTAAAGACCAATTATCTACACCAATAAGCATTAACTAAAACGTATTGTGTGATAGATAATGCAGTAATAGCACAGCAAAGCTATATCTTATGACAGATATTATTTAAATAAATGAAACCTGGTGTAATCAAATATCAAAATGAAAAAGCTGGAGAACACAGCCTGATATAAATATCTCTTTGATCGTCAGCAAAAGACCTTCTTCCATGAAGTATTCTTGTATTATCAATCATTAAAATATCGCCTTTTTGCCACGAAATTTCCGTAGTTATTTTTTCAGCAATTTCATTAAGTTCAGAGACAACCTCTTCAGGAATTTCTGAATCATCTTCAAAATTAATAATCTTTGGGTTTAACTGCTTTGTAGGCAATAGACTATTAATAAATACCTGATATTTTCCACATCTGCTAGGGATAATAGCTGGAGAAATGTATTCAAGCAGAATCGATTTATCCTCATTTACTGTCAAATGTGTATTATTTTTGCGACACATTTCTTCTAGCTGATTCAAATCATCTGTTTGATATTTTTTCTGCCAGTCATCTTGAGATATCCGAACGTTAAATTTTAACTTCTTTTTGTTGAATAACTCTTTAGTTGAACTACTAATTTCATTAAAAAATTGTCTACCATCACATACCGTAGTTTCACCATCTTCTAATGGTGGATTAGCACAGAAAAACCACAGCAAAAGTGGGATATTTTGCTGATAATACATTTCGCCGTGCAACTTAATCTCAGATTTAAAATCATTAACGCTTAAAAGAGTCTCATCCCCATTAATTACTCTTCTACTGAATGCACCACCGGCATAATTTATAAAATCGATACTCAAGAGATTGGTAAATTCTTTAAAAATATCAACATCAACATCAAATCCTCTAAAAAGTAAGATTCCATGAAACTTAAATAAGCTAATAATTTCTTCTTTGTCTAATTCTAAAATACTCACATTGTCGAGATTATTAATTTCTTGAACTATGCTACTTGATATAGAATGTATTTTTTTACTCATATAATTTAATGAATATTTGTCGAAATTTGAACTTATTGTTGGCGTTAACTACACTATCTATTGACATCTTAATACTTAATGATGTCGTTGTGTTGCATTTATCCGTGTAGGCGTAGCCCGCACTTCGACAAGCTCAGTGACTCAGTGACCATCGTAGACATCGCAAGACTAAATTTTGTAAAATAAAAGTGTTATTACAGTACTAAAATCTCTTTGATAGAACTACGTTACAAAGTTAACCATAATTTGTTTATGTAGATTAGGAGATATCAATAAGACTCTAGCCTTGGGTACTGATGCCAAAAACTTGAAGAAATGATGACAAAAAAAGTGAAAAATCCAGCATCAAAGTTAGCGATCGGATTGGCATTTAGTTGTATTAGTGTGATACTCAATACTAGTATAACTAGTGAAATAAGTTTAGCGAAATCAAGTAATTCTCAAAAGTGCGATATTTTTGCCTACGTCATTGATACAGATTCGCAAGGGTTAAATGTACGGAGTGGTGCAAGTACAAATAACGTAATTATAGGACAAATACCCATTAGCGAAACAGTTCATGTTATTGGTGCTGCTGGAAATTGGGTGCAGATTACTAATGCTAGCAATGGTTTTCAAGGAACTGGATGGGTATTTGTGCCAAAGTTAGGCTTAACAACGCGAGGCTACGGTACTAACGGCGTAGATTTCTATGCTAGTAGCAGTCAAAAAAGCCAAAAACTAAGAAGAATTCCTGCTAATACGGCTGTCAAATTGTTAGGCTGTCAGAGAGATTGGGCGCAGGTGGAATATCAAGGTGTTAAGGGTTGGTTGACAAGGGAAGAACAATGTGGTGCAGCCCTTACTAGTTGTTCTTAGAACCTCACCCTCAAGACGCAAGCGAGGATGGGGCTATGAGAATTATTTTTAAAATTTTGGTTTTGAGATATTTGTTATGGCTTATCCATTTCCAGGAAAGATGACTCTGATTCATCAGTCTCACAAAAGATTCGCAAAAATATAAATGGACTGGATTATACTACTGCGATCGCAACACAGTTAATGAAGTCAGTAGTGGAGTAGTAAGGCTAAAATTTAGAAATTTGTCAAACTTATGTAAAATTATACGATTGCACACACCCCCAAAAACCACATAATTAGCCCCCTCCTCGCTTGCGGGGAGGGGGTTGGGGGTGGGGTTCTATCTCTGCAACCAAACACCAATATCCTGCAACACCTCCTCCATCCTCTCCAGAACATCCTGATTTCTAAATCGCACAACCTGCAATCCCAAACTCTCCAAAAATTCTTGACGTATCGCATCTTCCTCTTGCGTGTAGTCGTGAATTTCACCATCCACTTCCACCACTAACCGCGCTTCATTACAGTAAAAATCGACGATAAAACGGTCAATTGTTTGCTGACGGCGAAACTTGAAACCCAAAAGTTGCTTGTGTCTCAACTTCTCCCAAAGTAGCTTTTCTGCTGGAGTTGGTTCGCACCGCATCTGTCGCGCTAATGGTTTAAGTTTTTTCCAAAGTTCGTGTGGGGTTTGCCAAGGGTATCCCGGAACCCCACCCCCTAACCCCCTCCCCGCAAGCGAGGAGGGGGGACTGGAATCGGTGAGAGAGTTTGGGTTGGGGTTTTGATTTTGGGTCATTTGGGCGATTGGTGGTTAGCTAATATTTCATGTATTATTCCCAGCGATCGCACTCTCCCAACTCTTCAAAATTCTGGCATAATCAGACATGGCTGCGCTTAAAGAGCTAATTAAAAGCTTTACGCCGAATGGATATTTTAATAGAATAATCTCATCAAAAGATTCGCAGAAATATAAATGGACTGGATTACACTACTGCGATCGCTACAGTCTGATTTTATTAAAAGGTTAGCATCTGGTTCTCTGCTTCATTGTGAAACAGAAGGTCAATATAGTGAATTAACTATAATTTCTGGAGAGAGGTTAAAAGCACTACGGGAATTTTGCTGGCAAATGGCTGAAAAATATAAGCGTGTTTTACCAGTGCGTGATGTTTTTCTTAGCTATCTCAAAGGTAAGTTGGGTGAAGAAGTTGTCAAAGAACGTTTAGCTGATTTTATTACCGAAGTCGATTATGAAAAGCGATTTGGCGGCGATGGTAATATAGATTTTACCTTGACTTCTGACCCATCTATTGGTATTGAGGTTAAATCTCGTCATGGTCGCATTGACAGAGTTAGATGGTCAATTAGTTCTGAAGAAGTTGAAAAAAATGCAGTTGTAGTTTGCATTTTAATTCAAGAAGATGTCAGTGAAGCACAATCTGAGTATCACCTTTTTTTGGCTGGTTTTCTCCCAACCCAGATGATTAAGTTGAAGACTGGGAAAATTTCTTTTGGAATAGAACAATTACTATATGGTGGTGGTTTATGGTGTTATCTAGAACAGTTACAATCTTCTATAAATAATTCTTCTCGGCAACAACCACCTATTTATAAATATCTTCCAAAACAGGAAATTATATCTAAGCCAACTAATCATCAAATACTCAAATCCCCTTTTCAGCCTGAATATCATAATGAAGATTTAAATAAATTTTATGTAAACCTGGGCGATGAATGCTTTCAAAAAGGAGAATATACAAATGCAATTATTAACTATAATCAAGCCTTACAAGTTAATCAAGGCGATGTTGATATTTTATATTATAAACGAGGTTTAGCTCACTATCAGATAGGAGATTACGAAGCTGCGATCGCAGATTATTCCCAGGCAATCCAGATGAATATTCATAATGCTAAATTTTACAATAAACGAGGTTTAGCTCTCTATCAACTGGGGCGATTAGAAGAAGCGATTCATGATTATACTCAAGCTATTAGAATTAATCCTAATGTTGCCGTAACCTATAAAAATCGGGCTGAAGCTCGTTCTCATGTTGGAGATAATCAAGGAGCAATTGAAGATTATACCCAAGCTATTAAAATTAATCCTCATTATGCTGATGCTTATAAAAACCGTGGAATTACTCGTTATTTATTAGGCTATCAGCCAGGATTTCCTCAAGCAATCAAGATTAATCCTCAAGATGCTATAGCTTATAAAAAACGTGGGAATGCTCGTTCAGATTTAGGAGATTTTGAGGGCGCAATTGAAGATTATACTCAAGCAATCCAAATTAATCCTAGTTATGCTGATGCTTATTACAACCGTGGAAATGCTCGTTCAGATTTAGGAGATTTTGAGGGCGCAATTGAAGATTATACTCAGGCAATCCAGATTAATCCTAGTTATGCTGATGCTTATTATAACCGTGGCAATATTCGTTTAGAAATTGCAGATAAACAGGGAGCAATTGAAGATTTTCAAAAAGCGGCAGATATTTATCGTAAAGAAGGTAAGCTAGAAGCACTCAAAGATACACGAGAAATGATATTAGATTTAGAAATAGAAGAATCATTAGATATTTTAAACTTCTAGAAAAATACTATTATAGGAAACGGGAAACAGAGAACAGGAAAGAAGCCTCTTGAAGTTGTGTTGAGTTTTTTCACGCAATCAAATAATAGCCTTATATTCAATTAACTTGTAAAAAGCTGAAGTTGTGTAATTACTTAGCTGAAAAATCAAGGGACTAATTAGCAGTCAGTAGTTTTACTATTGCCGATGAATTCACAGTATCCGACATATTCATGCCACACATCCACCTTTTCTGCTTGTTTGGGTGCAGTATTCATACCTGGAGAATACACAAATGCGATCGCCTCATTTCAGAAAACTGTATGATTAACGAATATCTGCTTAAAGACCATATCACCCAGTTTTTATTCTGCAAGGAGTCCACTGCTATGAATGCAAACATCTGAAAATGAAACTTATCTCTGTCAACGTCGGACTTCCACGTGAAGTTACCTGGAAAGGGAAAACAGTTAGCACTGGAATTTTCAAAGAGCCAGTTAGCGATCGCGTTACTGTGCGATCGCTTAATTTGGATGGGGATGGACAGGCTGATTTAACCGTTCATGGAGGAGCAGATAAAGCAGTTTATCTATACCCATTCGAGCATTACGAGTATTGGCGGGGTGAATTGCCTGATACAGAACTGCCGTTAGGTATCTTTGGTGAAAATTTTACGACTACTGGATTGAGAGAAGAAGAAGTGAACATTGGCGATCGCTTTGGGATTGGCAATGTCAGGTTAATGGTGACACAACCTCGCTTACCCTGCTACAAACTGGGGATTCGCTTTAGACGACCTGATATAGTTAAGCAATTTCTCGCAAGTCGTCGAACCGGATTTTACTTCCGTGTTTTGCAAGAGGGCGAAGTTGGAGCCGGAGACAATTTAGAGTTAGTGAGCCGGGATAATAATAACATCACGGTTGCCGATATCACTCAACTTTATGTGCGCGAGCAGGATAATCCAGAGTTACTTCACCGTGCTACTCAACTTGAAGCCTTACCCGAAAGTTGGCGCGACTATTTCCAGAGAAAATTAGGTAATTGACACTCTCACCGCCACAGCGTAGCTTTGGCGGGGTGGAGTTATTCAGGTTTAATAAGTAATCTAGCGGACATGATATAGGACTCATATTTGATTGCGTGAAAAAAACTCAGTACACCTTTATTCCTTCTTCCCAGTCCCCATTACCCCTTATCCCCAGAGGGGGCCCCACCATCCCCAGTTCCCAGTCCCTAGTCCCTACGATTAATTCAGAAATCAAATCGGATTGCTATATTAGATATCTTTTATCGAGAAGCTAGCTCCCGCGAAAATCCAACGATTCTTTTGTTGCAGAGAAAATAGGCGTTGGCTTTGATTCGTTGTGTCATGTCTTTACTTGCGGCTGCGATAAGATAAGCGTTACTTCATTACAGTTCAAAAACACGCAAAATCCCGTGAAAATAAAGTAATAATATACACTTTTATTTAAAATAATTCATGTAACATCTCGTAAAAATATGCTTATTTTTGTCTCACATGTTACAAAGCTAAACTTGCATGGGCATATTAAGAATGCTTATATTGCAAGAGAAAACAATGACAGCTACTTTATCTGGTTATCAACTTCTCGAAACCCTTCACTCCGGTAGTAAAACCGTCATTTATCGTGGACGGCGAGAAACCGATAATGTCTCTGTGGCGATCAAAACTCTTCTGTGCGAACATCCACCACTGGAAGATATTGCTCGACTGCGCCACGAATATCAAATCATTGAGTCACTGCGAATTCCTGGCATTGTTAAAGCCTACGAGTTAAAGAATTATCAGCATGGTTTGGCTTTGGTTTTGGAAGATATTCCGGGTTGCTTGCTCAAAGAAATAATTGCGACTCAAAAAACTACCTTGATTACTTTTCTTAAGGTGGCGATTAATTTGGCACAGACTTTAGGAGAGCTACACGCCCAAAAAATTATACATAAAGATATTAAGCCGCACAATATTTTAATTAATCCCGAATCTGGGGAAGTCAAACTGATTGACTTCAGTATCTCCTCGCGCCTCGATCGAGAAAATCCTACTTTGAGCAATCCTAATTTGCTTGAAGGTACACTTGCCTATATGTCGCCTGAGCAAACAGGCAGAATGAACCGGGTGTGTGACTATCGCACCGACTTCTACTCGTTGGGTGTCACCTTGTATGAAATGCTAACTGGTACGCTGCCGTTTTATGCTAGTGACCCGATGGAGTTGATCCACTGTCACATCGCCAAAATGCCAGTCGCACCCTGTAGCGAAACCGTGTGTCGTGTTCTGGAAGATGTGCCAGAGGCAATTAGTGCAATTATTTTGAAGCTGTTAGCGAAAACAGCAGAGGAGCGCTATCAAAGCGCTTGGGGACTGAAAGCCGATTTAGAGGAATGCTTGTTTCAACTTCAAGTGATTGGCAAGATTGAAAACTTCGTACCAGGAAGACGGGACAAATCTGGGCATTTTTTGATTGGACAACAACTCTACGGACGCGAAGCAGAAGTAGCAACATTAATGACTGCATTTGAGCGTGTGGCAGGAGGTAGCAGCGAACTCATGCTCGTCTCTGGTTATTCGGGCATTGGCAAGACGAGTGTCGTCAATGAAGTTCATAAACCGATTGTTGGGGCCAGAGGTTATTTCATTGCAGGCAAGTTCGATCAGTTCAAACGCAATATTCCATACACGTCGTTGATTCAGGCGTTCCAATCTTTGAGCCAGCAATTACTCACCGAAAGCGTTGCCCAAATCCAAGGGTGGAAAGAGAAACTGTTAACTGCGTTGGGAGAAAACGGGCAAGTCATTATTGATGTGATTCCCGAAGTCGAACTCATTATTGGAACTCAGCCACCTGTAACACAATTGGGAGCAACAGAATCTCAAAACCGTTTCAATCGCGTTTTTGGGCAATTCATTGGGGTATTCACGAACCAAGACCATCCCTTAGTTGTCTTTCTGGATGACTTGCAGTGGGCAGATTCGGCATCACTGAACTTAATTGAGCTATTGATGACGGATACTGAGCGCAAATATTTATTGCTAATCGGGGCATACCGTGATAATGAAGTGTCGCCCACTCATCCATTGATGATGAGTTTGTCCAAAATTCAATCCTCTGGTGCGGTGGTGAATAACATCGTCTTGTCATCATTGCAGTTAACGGATGTGGAAGCGTTAATTAGCGATACATTGAATCACATAGAACACAGTCAGCCACTAGCAGAATTACTATTCCACAAAACTGGAGGAAACCCCTTCTTCTTAACACAACTGCTGAAAACCCTACACCAAGAAGACTTACTAACATACGACTTCCATTCAGGAGTATGGCAATGGAATATCCAACATATTCAAGCAATCGGCATTACTGACCTGAATGTTGTTGAATTGACAGCGAGAAATATTCGCAAACTGTCATTAGAAACACAACAAGTTCTTAAACTGGCTGCTTGTATTGGTAATACTTTTAACTTGGATGTATTGGCGATCGTCAACGAAGTATCTTCTCTTACAACTGCGGCGCAGTTGTGGTCAGCCCTGCAAGCTGGGTTAATTCTGCCGTTAAATCAGGATTACAAAATTCCCTTAGTGTTTAGTCAGGAAGATTCTGACGAAATTACTTTAACTGATGTCAAGGTTGATTACAAGTTTTTACATGACAGAGTACAGCAAGCGGCGTATTCTCTGATTCCCGACGATCGCAAGAAAGCAACGCATCTGAAAATTGGTCAATTACTGCTACAAAATACAACACTAGAAGAACGCAAAGAAAATATATTTGCTTTAGTTAATCAACTCAATTACGGTACTGATTTACTGATATCTGAAGCAGAAAAATATCAACTTGCAGAACTAAATCTCATTGCAGGTCAAAGAGCAAAAGCAGCCACAGCCCACGATTCCGCCATCAAATATTTGCAAGTTGGTTTGGGACTGTTAACAGAAGAAAGCTGGAAGTGTGAATATGCACTGACATTAGCACTGCACTCAGAAGCGGCAGAGGCAGCTTTTTTGAGCGGTGATTTTGAAGAAATGCAGAGATTGTTTGAGATCGTCCAAAACCGTGCTATGACGCTACTGGACAAAATTAAAGTGTATGAAGTCCAAATGCAAGCTTATATGGCGCAGAACAGGTTGCTAGAAGCGGTTAACACAGCGCTACAAGTTTTAAAACTCTTAGGGGTGGAGTTTCCTCAAGAACCGAACGCGTCAGATATTGGGCAAGGATTGGCTGACACTGCGGCAATTTTAAGTGGAAGACGAATTGAGGATTTAATTGAACTACCTCAAATGAGCGATCGCTATAAATTAGCAGCCATTAGACTTTTGTCAAGTATCTTTGCTCCTGCATATATTGTTGCTCCTACACTGTTGCCCTTGACGGTGTGCAAACAAGTACAATTATCCGTCGAATATGGTAATGCTACCGTTTCTCCTTTTGCTTATGCCAATTATGGTTTTCTTCTGTGTGCGATTGTGGGAGATATTGATTCAGGTTATAAATTTGGTCAGTTGGCTTTAAATCTAGTGTCAAAGTTAAATGCTCAAGAAATCAAAGCCAAGACAGTTTTCATCGTAAATCTATTTATCCGACATTGGAAAGAGCATCTGAAAGAAAGCTTAGAGCCTTTGCTGTCAGGTTACTCTAGCGGAATGGAGACAGGAGATTTAGAATATGCAGGCTATAGTCTATTCCAGTACTCCTGTTTAGCTTACTTTAGCGGTAAAGAATTAACTGTTCTTGAAAGAGAAATAGCAAGAAACAGAGATGCTATTCATAAAATTAAGCAAAAAACAGCGCTTAATTATATAGAAATTTATTGGCAGGCTACCTTAAATCTACTGGGAAAAAGTGAAAATCCCTGCCTGCTTAAGGGTGAAGCCTGCGATGAACAGATCGGGTTGCCACTGCACCAGCAAGCAAACGACAACGGGGGAGTTGGCTACATATATTTGAACAAATTTTTGCTTTGTTATTGGTTTGAAAATTACTCGGAAGCGATTGAGAATCTCGCTATAGCCCAGAAGTATTTAGATGTAGTGGTAGGAATGCCCTTTGTTCCGGTATTAAATTTTTACGATTCTTTAGTACGGCTAGCAGTATATGCCGATCGCTCAGAGTCAGAGCAAAAGGCCATCCTCGATCGCGTCCAAGCTAATCAAGAAAAAATCCAAAAATGGGCGGATTATGCCCCAATGAATCATTTACACAAATTCTATTTGGTAGAGGCAGAACGGCATCGGGTTTTAGGTGAAAAAATCGAAGCGATCGAGATGTATGAAAAAGCGATCGCACTTGCTAAAGAAAACGAGTATATCAACGAAGAAGCGATCGCCCACGAACTCGCAGCCAAATTCTATTTGTCATGGCGTAAAGAAGCGATCGCCCAAACATACATGACAAATGCTTACTACGCCTATAGCCATTGGGGTGCTGTTGCTAAAGTCAAAGATTTAGAAGCACGCTATCCGCAATTAATTTTGCGGTCAAACACAGAAAAAACAGAAACGAATTACCTATACACTCTTCAAACAAGCTCTACGACTACAGAAAACGCTCACATTCTTGACTTTATGACAGTGATGAAAGCTGCACAGGTGCTGTCAGAAGAAATGGTGCTAAATCACCTGCTCGAAAAATTGATGAAGATTGTCATCGAAAATGCTGGTGCTCAACAAGGTTACTTTATTGCCACGCACGAGAATAAATGGATATTAGAAGCGACGGGAATAGTTATCGGTAAGGAGGTTAGCGTTGTTGTTAACGCAGACAATAAAACTAATTCACCCTTACTCCCGGTTGCCTTATGCAACTATGTGGAAAGAACTAGAAACAATCTGGTTTTAGACAATGCTGTTAAAGACTCCCGTTTTGCGACTGATGCTTATATCACCACTTACCAATCCAAGTCAATTTTGTGTTTGCCGCTGATTCACTCTGGCAAGTTTACTGGGATTATTTACCTGGAAAATAATCTCATTTCTGGTGCTTTTACCCCAGAACGGGTAAATGTGCTGAGTTTGTTGATAGCACAAATTTCGATTGCGATCGACAACGCCCGTCTTTACACCAACTTGCAAGCTTACTCAGAACAACTGGAAGCTAAATCACAAGAACTCGAAACTAAAAATGAAGCTTTGCAAGCATCCGAAACGCGAGAGCGAGAAAAAGCCGAACAAATCGAAAAATCTCTGTATAAACTACAACAAACTCAGGCTCAACTTGTGCAGACCGAGAAAATGTCGAGCTTGGGGCAACTGGTAGCTGGGGTTGCTCACGAAATCAACAATCCAGTCAATTTTATCTTTGGCAATCTGACCCATGCCAACAGTTACACCCAAGAGGTGCTAAGACTGCTGGAACTTTATCAGAAGCATTACCCATCTCCCCATTCAGAGATTCAGTCAGAAGCAGAGGCGATCGATCTAGAATTCGTACTAGAAGACCTGCCGAAGCTACTGTCTTCTATGTGGGTTGGGGCAGACCGGATTCGGCAAATTGTCGCTTCTCTGCGAACTTTCTCACGTATGGACGAAGCCGAAATTAAAGCTGTTAATATTCATGAGGGCATTGACAGTACCATAATGATTCTGCAACATCGCCTCAAAGCCAAGTCAGATCGTCCCGGTATTGAGCTTGTTAAACATTACGGCAATTTGCCCCAAGTAGAATGCTATGCAGGGCAGCTAAATCAAGTATTTATGAATGTGTTGAGTAATGCGATCGATGCTTTGGAAGAGTCATTAACGAACAATCAAGGACAAATTACAACTCCAACTATTACTATTCACACTGAACAAATTGATGCTCATCAAATTGAAATTCGGATTGCAGACAATGGGATGAGTATACCAGAGCCTATTCGCCGTCGCTTGTTCGATCCTTTCTTCACCACAAAACCTGTAGGTAAAGGAACAGGTATGGGCTTGTCGATTAGCTACCAAATCGTTACGGAAAAACATGGTGGTTCACTCTCTTGCACTTCAGAACCCGGCGAGGGAGCGGAGTTTCAAATCCGTATTCCAGTTTGTCAGTAAGTTAGTAATAACATTGCTGGGTAGTGGTAAATATCGGTTTTACCCCACCCTAACCCTCCCCTTGCAAAGGGGAGGGAACTGGATTTTCCGGTTTCCCCCCAATGCATCGGGGGGATTAAGGGGGGTAATTCAACTTGTGTATACACGGTAGCCCCGCTTGCGGGGAGGGGTGCAATGATTGTGGGAATCATAACTAATTATGCGGACATGATATCACTCATTAGTTTATAACAAATAAAAAAATAGAATTAGCGATTTTCATCAACCCATCTTAGTTGATAGTTTGAAACCCGATAGGGCAGCTAAACTTATCTTGCTTGAAAACAGGTTTGGGAGGTTCATCTAAAGTCTGTTTCTCGGAACGGCACATTATTGAAACAGTAGTTTTGTTTTGTGTATCGTAAGCAACTGCGCCTACAAGGCTGTTAAAACCCTTTTTTGTCAGACCTAATTTCAATAAATCAGTCGGTAGCTCTTTTGTAGGCGTTGCATATATAAATGACTTATTCTTACCCATTTCTACAGAATATCGATAGTGGGTTGTAGCTGCTGGTGCATCTCCATCTCCAAGCTCTAACAAGCTATAGGATTGAGCAAAAACTGATTTTTCGGAAAAATATGCTTGTTGTGCCCTAATAAAACTTCCAATTGTAATTTTACTGCTATTATTACAGCCACAGCTGGGTGGAACTTGAATAAAAATAGTTAAAATTCCAAGCGGTAATCCTCCAAGTCCAACAAGCAACAAGATTCTTTTAAAGTTAATTTTGGTACGGTCATTTTGCTTAGTCATATTTAACGTATACGACTTGAGAAGGAGTTGATACTTCAACTTAGCATTATCAAGCAAGGCGATCGCTGCTGTTTTCTGCCTAGTTTCAGTTCGTAGCCGAGCTTGCAACTTATTAATAGTGTCGCTCTGAATTTTGAGTAGTTGCGATCGCTCCCTCGCCATCTCACAACCCCAAATTTACAGCGATTTTCAGGTAAATGAACCACAAGTAGACCTCTCTCCAAACCTCTCTCCTACGAGGAGAGAGGCTTTGATTTTCTCCCCTTCCCTTGTAGGGAAGGGGCTGGAGGTTAGGTCTCATAATTGTGGTCTAAATACATGAAAACTGCTGTAAAATTAGCTTTTGAAAAGGATGTCATAAAGTGACAGCAGAATCTCTACCACAATCAGAATCACCACATACCACTCTACTCGCTGACTACTGCTATGCTGCATGAACTCTAGCACCGTTTGAGCGGTTTGGGCAATTAGCTCTAGTTTACGTTCCAGAGCATGGTGACGCTCGCGAATTTCGTATTCATCCTCCAAGCGCAGATATAAGTTTTCTAGCTGTGGAGATTCCCAGAGCAACTCTGGTTTATCGATAATCTCTACTTGACCTACAATCTTATGTTGAACTAATAAAGTAGTCCCAAGTTGACGCAGTAATTCCCGGCTTTGTTGTCTACTTCTGTTTTCACGCTGGAGACTAGCTGCAAACGGTTCAATTTGATCGAATACAGTCGCTAGGCTGGTTTCATAGTGAGACAACACAACACTCTTGGCGAGAATATCAGCCACTATCTGCAAGCGTTCTATACTCAATTCATGCAGTAAAATTTTTCCTTCTTTGGCTCGTTCACTCTCACTAATACTGAGATGAACTTCTACCTCTTCTGTTTCTGGGTCAGCAAAAGGGCCGCTGATTTGAGAGGATAGGTTGGTCAAAAAGGCTACCTTTTCTCCAGGCTCAAGGTTAAACAGGACAACTGCACCATAAGCCAACAATACTGCGTAGCCTTCTTCACCGGCTCTAATCATTAGTGGCATACTCGCCAAGGAAACGTAATTATCCAGCGTCTTTAAGTTAATACCTTTACCAAGGAATAGGGCCTGCGCTCTAAATCTATCTTTGTCATTAAAAAGGAGTTTTTGCATTATTGCCCGGAAGCTATATTTTGCCTGCTTTACTGCTCTGGTAACGATACTAATTGATGCCTTTGTCGGAGATAACTACAATTTCAGCTTACCATTTCGTCTTTCCCCTACAGCCTACACCCTGTTTTTGATATTTTTGCGCTCTAAATAAATTACAGCGCTTTTCAAGTAATTGAACTACACTGCTCGCCACTCCCCAAAATTGTTAGAGTAAATAAAGTTATGAGGACGCAAATATGACTGACAAAAATCGTTCTCAATGGGACTTAGGCAGGTTTATCGAAACCCTGACTTACTTTGAGGTAATTCCTTTCCTTAACTGGGTACAGCAATTAATCCAAGGTCGTCCTAAGGATAATCAATATAGACCCAATGGGGGAAGAAACGTGGGTGTAATATTAGTAGCAGGTGCAACAGGTGGTGTCGGTAAACGAGTCGTGCAGCGATCGCGTAAACTAGGTTATAAAGTTCGCGCTCTAGTTCGAGATATTGACAAAGCGCGGTCAATTCTTGGTAATGATATCGATTTAGTAGTTGCGGATATCACGCAACCAGAAACTTTAACTCCTTTAGTTCTTTCTGATATCCAAGCTGTAATTTGTTGCACAGCAGTACGCGTACAACCAGTTGAGGGAGACACAGCAGACAGAGCTAAATATTATCAAGGTGTTAAATTTTACCAGCCAGAAATTGTTGGTGACACTCCCGAAAATGTAGAATATCAAGGAGTCAAAAACTTAGTTGAAGCAGCGGCAAAATATCTACCCCAAGCAAACGAAAAACTAATATTTGATTTCACCAAGCCATCAGCAGAATTAAAAGATAACTGGGGAGCGTTGGATGATGTTGTCATGGGTGGCGTGAGTGCCAGTAATATCCAATTAGTAGAAAATACAGCTTTATTTGCGGGTAATGTCTCCACTGCTAACTCTGGCGGATTTGCTTCTGTCAGAACTAAGAATTTTGATCCACCCTTCAACTTATCTAGTTATAAAGGTGTAAAATTGCGTGTCAAAGGTGACGGTCAACGCTATAAAATCTTTCTGCGGACAGATACAACATGGGATGGTGTTGGCTACAGCTATTCTTTCGATACCGTAGCTAATACTTGGATAGATATTCAGGTTCCCTTTGCAGATTTGATTCCTGTATTTCGGGCAAAAGTTGTCAAAGATGCGCCGCCAATTGAGCAAAGTAGAATTTGTTCATTCCAACTGATGTTGAGCAAATTTGAACATGATGGCGCTTTAAATCCCAAATTTTCCCCAGGTGGTTTTACTTTCCAGTTGGAATCAATTAAAGCTTATGGGGGGGCAAGTTTACCACAATTTATCCTCGTCAGTTCAGCAGGTGTCACTCGTCCCGGTCGTCCTGGCATTAATTTAGATGAAGAACCGCCAGCAGTGAAATTAAATGACCAATTGGGAGGAATTTTAACTTGGAAGTTGAAGGGAGAAGATAGTTTAAGAGAAAGCGGAATTCCTTATACAATTATTAGACCTTGTGCCTTAACTGAAGACCCAGGAGGTAAGGAATTAATATTTGAGCAAGGTGATAATATTAGAGGCAAAATCAGTCGTGAGGATGTGGCAGAACTTTGCGTACAAGCGCTAAAAATAGGAAAAGCGTCTAACGTCACATTTGAGGTTAAACAGGGAGAAAATACTGTCAATATCGATTGGCAGAGTTTATTTTCTAACTTACAACCAGATAAGAGATGAAATATCTACAGATTTTTAATCTGTAACTAGATTAGCAAAGTCTGGTTAGATAGACTGTTCTAACAAGTCAGCTATTGGTATGAAAAAAATCAAGGTGCTAGTAATCGCCGGGATTTTAGTAACAATTATCTGGGGCAGTTTTTTTTCTAAAACTGCCTCATCGCAGCAAGTAGAGTCTCGCATCTACAATCTGGAAGCGGATTTGAATCGTGTTGAGTCGCGGTTAAATCAGCTAGAGTCTCAGCTAGGTAGAACTCGCCAGTCTCCATCTTCAAGAACAACACTTACCCCACGACAGTCAACTGGTTCTAGAAGGAACTTATCACAGCAAGATCCGATGTTCGATCGGCTTGCAACTTTGGTGATTGAATTGAAGCAACAAGTTAATAAATTAGAGCAGCGAGTTGCTAAATTAGAATCACGTTAAATATTTAATCAAATTTTAAAAGGCTAGTACTGCAAGGCGGAATTAAAAATTAAAAATTAAAAATGAACACATTAAGGTGAGAGACGCGGTGAATCGCCGAAGGTGAGAGACGCGATGAATCGCCGTCTCTACAATAATCAGTTTTTTGTATTGACGGCGATTTCTAATTTTCATCAAAAAATTTTAACCGAACTGGATTGAGCTATTTTTGGACAATTTTCACCTGCAATTCTCGTAAAAGTTCAGTGCTAATGGGTGATGTTGCCAGAATTGGATGCTTAATACCTCCCCAAATACTTCCAGTGCGGATACGATGGGAAACTAATATTTCAGGAATTTCACTAGAGATTAAAACTTGTGGTGGTGTAAGTTGACCAATGGCTCTCGCTCTCTTGTAATGATACGATTCTGATAAAGCCAGATCCAGCTGTTCCGCAATAATTTCTCGGGTTTGTGTTGCCGAATCTAGTAATAGAATATAGTGTGGAGGATCGGCAATAGGTATCAAGCTTTTAAAATTAGTTTCTTGCAAGTTCAGCAGAGTCAGAGCATTATTTACAAAAGTTTCTTGCAACTTTTCTCCCACCAAATCGCTAATAGCTTGATGTCGTCCGAGAAACTCTAAACAGGGAGTGTGGCGATAGTAATGAGTTACCCGAATGCGATCGCCAATTCGATAACGATACAATCCTCCTTTTTGGGATAAAATAACCGTGTATTCGTTACCAGTGCTGAGTTCGTGTAAACCATGTAAGCAACCAGTCTCATCCTCAAACTCGAAAAATACTTCATCCAGAACCGGCACACATCCCCCAGCGACAATCAAGGGAATCGTTATTGGGGCTTCCGTTGCGAGTAGTCCTTTACCTTGAATGAATACACCTGGAAATTTTAATCTTAATCCTTGCGCTTGATCTGCTGCATTGGCGCTATCCCAGCAGGAAATCAGCTTCAAATTTGGCCAGAGTTGCATCCAGGGAATATTACTTTCGCACAGGTGTTGCAACCGATGATGTGAAATCCGGTTGTGTAATTCTCCTCGCAATAAATCTTGATTTTCTTGAATATATTTTAAATGAACTTGTAGAAAACTAGGACTCCAAATAGAGATAATTTCTAGTTTTTCAGCCTCTAATAATGCCAAAGCCAGTTGATGTTTAAATAAGTTCGCATCATGTAGCCGATTAAGTTTATTTGGCATCACCAACCAAGGACGCAAAAACCAACGCAACCAGCCATCTAAGTAATCTAAATCATCTTGTAAAGTTTGGCTATCAGCTACATTTAATTGCGGCGAGATACAAGCATAAATCTTGCCTGTGGAAAATTTCGGCCCATGTACAATCAGATCGTGTGCCCATACACAGAACATTTGATTAAACGATCGCCGCAAGGATTGAGTATAAGGAATCCATTTTACTGCTCCACTACTACCAGAGGTTTTTTCGTAGAACAAAATGGCTTCTGGTGTCAGGGAAATTTGCTGCTGTTTTTGATTTAAGTAAGGTTCGAGTGTATCATAATCTACAATTGGTACACGCTGCCAATCGTTTACAGAATGAATCCCCAAAGTTTTACCATACTCACTTTTGATTAGGCGATCGCAAATTTCCTTTTGTACAAATGTCTGCGTTAACTCTGGATTATCCAAAGCTTGATGAAATCGCCTCGCCGTTGGTACGAGAGTTTGCCCAAAAAGCTGAATAATCGGACGCATTATTGCACCTTTTGATTAGGATAAAGGTTACTGACTGCTGGTACATAAGAACCCTCAGCAATGACTACACCAGCAGCAAGATTAGATCCGGCTCCCACAAAAACATTGCTGCCAATCTTGACTTTTTTGACATACAACATTAAGTTTTGCTTGCGGGGTTTAATGACATGAGAATAGATACCGACACGATGCCCGATAACGACGCGATCGCCAATTTCTAATAAACTGCGATCGGCAATTTCTAAACTTGGTGTCCAATATACATCTCGCCCCACTTTAGCACCCCACAATCGCAACCAACAGGAAAACACCCCTGGAATCAATCGCAGCACTGCTTCCAACACTGGAATTGCAATAAAAATTACTTGGATTTGATGACTACCCCACCAGGAATTATATTCTTTATTTTGTAAATAATTAATACCTTCCCGCACAGGATAAACCCATTCATGCAAGCGGTAAACTAGCACTGGTAGCCCATAAATAGACAGGAACACCCCCAGAATGCTGAAGATGTTGGGTGAATAGGCGAGATAGACTATTGCTGCCCCAGTTAGCAATAATACAAAGCCGGGAAAAAACAAAAGAATTTTACTTAGAACAGTCATTAAAATGGGAATAAAAGTTTTTGAAACAAGTTTAATGAGCTAGGAATTCCGATTATAGATGGCATTTTTTGGCTTTCATAATATGTCCCATGTAACTTATCCCAAATTTTGAGATTAGCCCCATAGTTATAATTGTGGATTTCACGGCAATGATGCCAAGCATGATCCTGTGGCAAGATTAACCAAGAAGATAAAAATTGATAAAACCAGCTATTTTCAGGAATTATCAAGCGGCTATGTCGCCATAAATCTAAGGCAGAAGTTAGACTTACTCCAAGTACATAACCTGTAGGATCGGCTAAAAGATATAAAAATAAAGTGTGTATCCATAAATAAATAATTAATAAACTTGTCCAAAGTGTGTTGCGAGAAGTTCCTAATACATCCATCTGAGTAACAGTATGATGAACTTGATGAACCTTCCAGAAAAATTTTGTATGTAATAAGCGATGATTCCAATAATATAAATAATCAATCACAACAAACCCGATCAGAAAACTCGGAATTAATGATAATTTTAAATCTCCTTGCTGAGTTGGTAATAAATTTTGATAAAGCCAATAAACTAAAGTAGCTTGTAGTAAAGGAATCAAAATGCCTTGAATCATTAGCCCTGTACCATCTAGCAACCAATCTTCATGACTTTTAACTTGAAGTTGAGTTCTGCCAATTTGATTGGTAATAGTCCAACCAACTAATCCGATAAAAGAGCCAAAAATTAGTAGTTGGGAAAAAGTTTGTATTTCCACTTTTGATTACTCACACTGATATTGAATTTAGGTAAGAATTCAGTAGCCAGAATTCAGTAGTCAGAATAGTTAAAGAATCAGAAAAATACTTGATACATCAATTTAGCGATCGTAACTGCATTTCTGTGAAATTCTGATTTCTGACTCCTGGGTGCTGAATTATTACGAATTTAGCAACTAATTGCCCTGTCTGGTTTACTTGCTGCTGACGGTTTAATAAATCCGGTAGCTGCTGGAGTAATTGTTCGGGATTTTCCACACATTTCTTATAATAAAATGCGTTCATTCGGCGATCGCCCTAAAATTTGGTGTGTTACTCATGCTCAGACGCTTACGCAGCCTAACAATTTCCTCAGTAGCGATACTTATGCTTGTTATATGCTTTACTCTGGTAGGTGTGCGTTCATTTGGGCAAACAATTATGACATCAGCACCCCAACTGCTCACCGACCCATTTTTGCAATTGCCAACTGCAACTTCAGTGCAAGTAGTTTGGTTTACTGAATTTGCTGGTGTTAATCACACAGTAACCTATGGGGAAAATCTCAAACAAACTGCTAGGGCAAGTACTACCAAACTCAGTCGCACACGTGAAGACCAACAATCAAGAGTTGCAAACCAAACCCAAGACGGACAAGTTTATCAAAAACCCGTCCAGCGAGACATTTGGCGACATGAGGCTGAGGTAACTGGGTTAACTCCTGGTGTGCGGGTTAACTATCGTGTTACGAGTGTGCAAGAAGACGGCAAAAGTGTAGACAGTGGTGTTTTCAGCCTTGCAGCTACTCCCAAATCAGATACACCACTAAAAATTCTACTGACCTCAGATCATCAATTAAAGCCGATGACAGCGGCAAATCTGCAAAAGGTGGTAGAAACAGTGGGGCGAGTTGATGGCGTGTGGTTTGCCGGCGATTTGGTCAATGTTAGCGATCGCGCCTCAGAATGGTTTGATGATAATGGTGGTGGTGCGTTGTTTCCCGGTTTGCAAGGTCATGCTAAATATGAAATGTCACACGATGGTGTAAAGACAACCTACACTGGTGGACAAATAATTCAACATGCACCCATGTTTACTTGCATTGGCAATCATGAGGTGATGGGGCGGTTTGCTAGGACAGGGAGTTTAAATGATGAATTTGATGATACAATTCCCCGTGCCGTTGCTCAAAGAATCTACCCAGATAAATCTTTAATCGATAATTCTTTTAATACTAATACTTATGAAGAGATTTTCTCTTTACCAAAAAGTAAAGAGGGTGGAAAAAGATATTATGCAGTTAGTTTTGGTGATACGCGTTTGGTGGTACTGTACGCTACAAATATGTGGCGGACTCCCAAATTAGAGGGAAAGTTTAAGGGTAGATATCGAGAAGCTGAAAAGGATTTAAATAATCCTGAAAATTGGGGTTATGGACAGGTGATTTATGAGCCAATTGCTAAAGGCAGCAAGCAATATAATTGGCTAGAGTTGGAACTTAACAGCCCTGAGTTTCAACAAGCAAAATACAAAGTTGTGATGTTCCATCATCCACCCCATACTTTGGGTGATAATATAGTTCCTGCTTATACAGAACCAGTACAGATAATTGAACGGGATAGCGGCAATATCAAAGCAGTGCGTTACGAGTATCCCAAAGACGCAGATTATATTATCCGCGATATTGTCTCAATACTTGAAGCAGCTAATGTGCAATTGGTATTCTATGGGCATTCCCATTTGTGGAACCGCTTTGTTAGTCCCAGTGGAATGCACTTTCTAGAAACATCTAATGTTGGTAATACTTACGGTGCTGCTTGGGGTGATAGAAAGCGAGAAGTGCCAATTGGATATCAAGAGGATTATGTTAAGCTTGGCGATCCCAATGGGTTAGAACCGATAGTGCCAACAATTGCCCCCTTGCTGGGTGAAGATGGCAAGCCGATGCCTTATATTGCAAGTAATGATATTACGGTTTTCAGTATCTTTGATACGGGGGCAGGTACGATAAGTAGTTATCGCTTTGATACTCGCAAGCCTGATTCGGAAGTTTTGAAGTTTGATGAATTTAAGTTGAAATAGTCATCCTTACCCTTACCGCCTGGGAATAAATTCCCAGGCTAATAGCTAAAGTCCTCTCAAGAGGACTAAATGATTTCATATATGAAAATGATTTTGCATGATATTAAAATTCTTGTAGAGACTAGCAATTGCAACGTCTCTACATCTGGATTCATACCGCAATTAGGCAAAGCCAAATTTTTAGCCAGCCATATAGATGGCTATCATATCTAAAATAGAGAATTTCAGTCCACTTGAGTGGACTTTAGCTATCAGCCCAGAACTTCAGTTCTGGGCGGGATATGGGGTGAGCGCAATACTTTGACTGTTACAAAAATATGGCTAACGACAAGTAAAAAATGGGGTATCTCTTCTGGGTAAATCCTAAAATCATAGACTAGCGATCGCTTCGGCAACTCGCCCTGAAACAAAAGGCAAAATATCCCGATTCTTAGCTTGGGCTTTCCCTTCAGTAAATACCACTAAAAGATAAGGGCGCTGTTCTGGTAACTCAATATACGCTGCATCATGGCGAACTTGACTTGTCCAACCTGCCTTTGACCAAATTTGAGCATTTTCAGGCAGTCCACCGCCTAAGAAACCTGTCACCTGATTTTCCTCGCCGTCAGAGGACAAATCTTTGAGAGGACGTTTCAGTAAAGCCATCATTGATTGCGATCGCGTACTTGAAACCGCCACTCCACCTACAATACTATGCAGTAACCTAGCGATCGCATTTGTGGTTAACATATTACGATTTTCTAGTAACTCCCCCACAAACGCCCGTTCCCGTCCATAAGGGCCATCACCCCAAGTTTTTTGACAGACGTTAATCGTCTCCATTTCTTCCCAACCCAAAGATTGGTAATAGCGGTTAACAATATTACGCTGATATTTCCAGGTTTCAAAGGGGCCGATTGGTAATTCTGGCCCTGATGTGGTACCACTCAAAATATCCACAACCAAGCTGGTAGCATCGTTACTAGAATCGACAATCATATCCTGCAAAGCTCGCTCCAACTCCTTGGAGATTTGACTCATGCCTTTTTCTAGCCATTCGTTTACCGCTACCAGATAAAATAGCTTGACTACACTGGCAGGATAAATCCGCTCAACACCGCGATAAGTGAAACCACGAACTGGGTGATCCCAAAAAGCGTTAGGAGTCAGCGCCCCACCAGTATTGACTCGCACTGGTGGATCGTAAACAACCCAAGTCAAGGCAATTTGGTTACGCGCTAAGGTTGGAAATGCTGCCCAAGTTGCATCTAAAATGCCATTACCAAGATTCTCTAGTTGTTCGTCTTTATTAAAAAAAATCATTCTCTGATAATGTCCTTTAATCTAAAATCCAAAATGATTCGACTGAGCGAAGCTGAAGTCCAAAATCCCAAATCAGGCGAGTATCAGTGTTTAGCTGACCTGAATTTATATGATTCTCCTGAATGTACGCGTTTAGCAACTCAAGCTGCATCTGGGAGACATTTGTGGGTAACATCAAATCATCAAAATTTGGCGGTTGAGGTGTATTTATGTGAAGATGACTATCCGGGATGGGTATCTGTTTCAGATTTTGATTCATTACAATCTGCTACTGTACCTTATCAGGCTGCAACATTTTCTGAATCGGAGATTAAAAAACTCTTAGCAGAGATTATCGCCTTTACCCAAAAAGCGATGCAACAATCAAATTATTACCTTTGGGGTGGTACGGTTGGGCCAAATTATGACTGTTCTGGGTTAATGCAGGCGGCGTTTGCTTCGGTGGGTATTTGGCTACCTAGAGATGCCTATCAACAGGAAGGATTCATTCAACCAATTACGATTGCAGAATTAGCAGCCGGGGATCTGGTATTTTTTGGAACTAGGCAAAAAGCTACCCATGTCGGGCTTTATTTGGCCGATGGTTATTATATCCATAGTTCTGGGAAAGAGCAGGGACGGAATGGGATCGGAATTGATATTCTCTCGGAACAGGGAGATGCGGTTAGTCAGTCGTACTATCAGCAGCTGCGAGGTGCTGGTAGAGTTTTTAAGAGTTACGAACCACAGAGACGCTGAGGGCGCTGAGGCTTATGAGGAGTGGGTTGATCGAGCAAGGGGTAATGGGGGAAAATGGGGCGATTTCAGCAATTGTCCCAGATGTTTCGGTGGTAGTACCAATACATGACGAGGTGGAGAGTTTGCCGCTTTTACTAGAAGCGATCGCCTCTACTTTATCTTTTAGTCAGGTAAATTATGAAATCATTTGTGTAGATGATGGTTCTACAGATGGTTCTGGAGATTTTCTCAAAGAACAGGCGCAAGTTCGTACTGATTTAAAAGCGGTGATTTTGCGTCGCAACTACGGACAAACTGCGGCGATGGCTGCTGGATTTTATTATGCAGTCGGTAAAGCGATCGTCACTTTAGATGCCGATCTCCAGAACGATCCGGCTGATATCCCGATGTTATTAGCAAAGCTGGACGAAGGTTACGATTTGGTGAGTGGTTGGCGGCAAAAACGCCAAGATGGGGCTGTAAATCGATTACTTCCTTCCAAAATTGCCAATTGGCTAATTCGCCGCACCACTAGCGTGAATATTCATGACTATGGCTGTTCGCTGAAAGCCTATCGTGCAGAACTGTTGGCAGATATGAACCTCTACGGCGAACTACATCGATTTTTACCTGCTTTGGCATACATCGAAGGAGCTAGAATTACCGAAATACCTGTACGTCATCACGCCCGCCGCTTTGGTCGTAGTAAATATGGAATTTGGCGGACATTCCGGGTATTGATGGATTTGTTAACCATTCTATTTATGAAAAAATTCCTCACCCGTCCGATGCACGTTTTTGGGTTATTGGGCTTGATTTCCATGTTTTCGGGCACTGCGATCGGAATTTACTTGACTTTCGTCAAATTAGCTTTAGGTCAAATGATTGGCAATCGCCCTTTGTTGATTTTAGCAGTTCTTTTGTTACTAACAGGAGTGCAGTTGTTTTGCTTCGGACTTTTAGCAGAATTGCTCATGCGTACATACCACGAATCCCAAGGACGGCCTATCTATCGCGTGCGAGAGGTGGTAGCAAAAAATGTTAAGTAAGGTAACAATGGTAGTCATTGGTCATTGGTCATTGGGCATTGGGCATTGGTCATTGGGCATTGGGCACTTGTACTGAGCGAAGTCGAAGTATTGGTCATTGGTCATTAGCAAATAATTAACAGTAAATATTGGTTGACTCTAGACAAATGACAAATGACAAATGACAAATGACAAATGACAAATGACAAAAAACTAGTTAAATTGCATCTACCTTGAAAGTATTTAATACATTTAATGCCGAACTGCGGCACAACCTGCTGATTTTATTTACGGCAGGTTTATTATTCTGGTCGAGCATATCTTCGCTCTTACCAACCCTACCGCTTTACATCGATGATGTGGGCGCAAGCAAGCAAGAAATTGGGCTTGTGATGGGCAGTTTCGCAATTGGTTTATTGCTCTCTCGCCCGATGCTGGGTCGGTTAGCCGATGAACGCGATCGCAAAATTGTCTTGTTGATTGGTACGATCGTAGCTGCGATCGCACCCTTTGGTTACTTGGCAACCCGATCTATTGGGTTATTGATCCTAGTGCGGATTTTTCACGGCGTTAGTGTTGCCGCTTTTACCACTGGCTACAGTGCCTTAGTTACAGATTTAGCGCCCAGCCAAACTCGTGGTGAAATCATTGGGTACATGACCCTAGCAACTCCTATTGGTTTAGCAATTGGCCCGGCCTTGGGAGGGTATTTAGAAGCTACTAATGGTTACGGGATATTATTTCTATTATCCGCCGAATTGGCTTTTGTCGCACTCTTAGGGATTTTACAAGTTACGAATCCGCCAGTGCAAACGCAGGAGCAAACGCAGGGAGAGGATCGCAAATTTTGGCAAATTTTGGTCAGCCCACGGGTGAGAGTTCCAACTATAGTTATGTTGCTGGTTGGTTTGTCTCTTGGTGCTGTACATACTTTTGTGTCGTTGTTCCTCAAATCCACTGAAGTGGACTTCAATGGCGGACTATTTTTTACAGCTGCGGCAATTTCTAGTTTTAGTATCAGGATATTTGCTGGTAAGGCAAGCGATCGCTTAGGGCGGGGTTTGTTTATTACCTTTGGGATTTTTTGCTACGTTTTAGCGTTAATACTGCTGTGGCAGGCTTACAGCCCGATCGTTTTCTTACTGGCTGCGATCGCTGAAGGTGCTGGTGGTGGTACACTGTTCTCGATGATGGTTACTATGATGGCAGATCGCTCCCTGCCGCAAGAACGGGGGAAAATTTTTGCTATCTGCATAGCTGGACTCGATTTGGGAATTGCGATCGCTGCTCCTCTTTTGGGCATTATCGCAGAACTTGTAGGCTACCGCGATATGTTTGGCTACGGTGCTGCAATTACTTCTTTAGCACTTATCCTCTTCCTCACCCATTCAAGCAAAAACCTATCCAACTCACTGCGCTTTGCACTAGGTCTAGCTCCAGATGCCTACGCCTTGAAAAACCTAAAAGTTAGGAGTGATGAAATTTAATTCCTCACTCCTAACTTTCAACTCTTAACTTGTTAAAAACGGGCGAGGAGGGATTCGAACCCCCGACACCGTGGTCCGTAGCCACGTGCTCTAGTCCACTGAGCTACACGCCCTCACCGACAATCTATATTAACACGTTCTAACCAAATGGCGCAAGATAATTTTCCAGCTAATTTTGCCAACTTAACCCATCTAGATCCCCAAGGACAGGCACAGATGGTAGATGTGTCTGATAAAGCACCTACCATTCGCCAAGCAGTAGCAGCTGCTAAGGTGCGAATGCTGCCAGCCACCTTCGCTGCCATTCAAGCCGGAAATGTCCCAAAAGGGGATGTGTTGGCAACTGCAAGATTGGCTGGAATTATGGCAGCCAAGCAAACAGCCACTTTAATTCCCCTGTGTCATCCGTTGCCTTTGCAAAAAATCGCAGTCGAAATCATACCCGATCCCCAACTACCGGGTTATCAAATTCAAGCCACAGTTAAAACCAAAGCTGAAACTGGTGTAGAGATGGAAGCCTTAACTGCCGTTTCTGTCGCTGCTTTGACTTTATACGATATGGCAAAAGCTTTAGAAAAGTCGATTCAAATTGAATCAATTCGTTTAATAAGTAAAAGTGGCGGGAAATCAGGAGATTATTCGCCGGCAGAGCAATAAGCTGCGCCGCTCTGCCTTTGTGCTGCGACAACCTGAAGAAGCGTCTACGTTAAAAAAAATTGACTTTGACAAAGAGTTAAGCCTTAACACAAGTGTATTGAGAAATAATCACCTTATCTACTCCTTATTTTCTAGCGTGCTGAATCAATTCTTGTTTTTTAGCAGGATAGTCAACACCTTTCAAGTGTCTAGATAATTAACTGAAATTAATACACAAATCCTGACAGAAAATGTGACAATTTTCCCAAATACTGTTTTGGATATTCAGTAGCCATGTTAAGTATCAAAGATATTGAAATTCAGAATATTCCCCTAAGTGCTGCTAGCAACGATATCCTCGAAGGCACCAGCGTTGCCGATACCCTGATTGGCGGCAAGGGCGATGATCTTCTCAAAGGTTACGGTGGTGCTGATATTTATCGTTATACTCTTGGGGACGGCAACGACACCCTCAATGATTCTGAATACAACGGCGGCAACGACCAGCTTATATTCTCCGGCACTGGTCTGACTGCCAGCAATGCGATTGTTACACGCCTCGGTAGCAGCTATGACCTGAAGATTTCTTTTGGTGGTGTAATCGGCTCCGTCATCCTCAAGGATCAAGTTTATCGCACTGATGACTACGGCGTTGAAAAGATTACCTTCAGCGATGGAACCATCTGGAATGAAGCGCAGTTGCGAAATGCTTACCTTACCTTGGGTGCTGCTAGCAACGATATCCTCGAAGGCACCAGCGTTGTCGATACCCTGATTGGCGGCAAGGGCGATGATCTTCTCAAAGGTTACGGTGGTGCT
>NZ_JAVRCA010000065.1:38936-49384 GCF_034530995.1 Nostoc sp. DedQUE04
GCACTGATGACTACGGCGTTGAAAAGATTACCTTCAGCGATGGAACCATCTGGAACGAAGCGCAGTTGCGGAATGCTTACCTTACCTTGGGTGCATAGGGATCGCCTATGACGACTGTTGGCAAATTTAAAAAACACTTATGCCAAACCGTCGAACGCAGCCTATTAATAGAACCAGTCCACAAAACGGAAGATGGGTATTAATTCTTCTTCCTCACTCCCCACTCTCCAGTCACGGCAGATTGTCAGGATCAATGCCGAGATTACGCAAATATGCTGCTAACTGTTCAGCGCGTTGACGTTCTTGTTGGGCGCGTTGGCGTTCTTGTTCTACCAATAACTCAGCCTGTTCAGCCCGTTGATTGAGTTCCAGGGAATTCAAAAATCTCTGTCCATCTGGACGGTAAATTACTAACTCTCCAAGCCCCGTTTGAAATTTAATTCCCAAACGGGGACTGATCCAACTATCCATTTGCCATAGCTTATTCAAATGGTTGTTTTGCCGTAACCAGCCATCTAGTTGAAAACTTTCAGGGTCGTATAAATAGTATTCTTCAACACCATAGGTATCGTAAAATTCCAGCTTACGATCCATCTCCCTGGTATCATTACTATAAGAAAGAATCTCAAAGACTACTTGTGGTGGAATATTATCTTCTTGCCACTGACGATAGGAACGACGTTTACCCTTTGATCTACCGAAGACAACCATCACATCAGGTGCAGTCGGTGTAATCAGCCGAGAACGGACTGGATACCAGAGCAAATCTCCTGCAATCAAAACATTGTCATTGTTAGCAAACAGAATCTCTAAATTCTCCTTAATCAGGACAATCCAACGATATTGCTCTGTATTGTCTGCCATTGGTTTGCCGTCGCTATCTGGATAGAGGAGATCGGGGTCTATTTGCTCAAAGATCGTCATCGGATTTAACCCAGTGGCTCTTGACTTCCAATTCAATTATGACTGCTTCTAGAAGTCTAATAGCAACGACTGCACCAAAAACCTTAGAATGAGTAGGGTGTATTTAAATCTGTAACAAATATTTATGCCTCCTCGTTGGCCTCGCAAACCCGATCGCAAAGACCCTGATTACCGCAAGATTGATGACCGGATGAATTTTGCTATCCATGTGGCGATCGCTGCTTGTATTAATTCCGGGTTGTGGTTTTTCCACATTTTGAAAGACACTACTTGGGAGTGGCTGCCTTTGGTAACGTTAAGTTGGACGGGAATAGTGTTAGCACATCTGATTTATATTAGTGCGATCGCTAACTACACCGAAACTCCACCAAAATCCACCTGAAGATGGATTACTCATGCTAGGGCGATTGTAACTTCTGGTAGTAGGATTAGCCTGTTAATTGAGCCATAATATAAAAAAGCCTGAGATTTCGCACTTTTTCTTAATGTAGGGTTATTTTTATGGCTAAGACTAACACCACAGAACTACTAGAAGCCCTAGCAGCTGAAATTGGCGAAAACGTCTACATAGATGTTGCCAAATGGCATCTTTATTTATCTAATGCCAAACTGCATACAGTTGTTGCCGAGCAACTGTATCCCTTAATTACTTCCAACGCTGTCAATGAAGACCGAGTTTTACAAGTCTTGGGAGCGATTCCAGTAAAAATTGGCGGCGGGAAACGTGAAGTTCCTTTAATCGATTTACTACCCCTACAATGCCAGGTAACATTAGTTGATATTTTGGAAAAATATCAACGCGATTTCTAATAGATAAAACAAACTTATCTTGGCTAGACAATTTTGTTAATCAGCATTTCCTGATTCGAGTTTCTCTTGTGAATGAGGAATATGTTTACAGTATCAATTTTATAAATATTAACTCTACAGATACACATAGATGAATCTCGTGTAATTTCTGTGTGGTCTGATAAAAATTTCCTTTAACAATGTAAGGAATCTCCGCGTTCAAAATCAGTTTAGATTTGAGCGAGTTTATGTTGAGACTCGCTTTGAACTTTCATGCAAACTCATTGAGGCAATTTCTATGCTTTTACAAGTCAAAGATAGTGGCGAATTGGTGAAAATTGTTGAAATTCAGGAATTAATTGACCCGAATAATGATGTTGTTCGCGCAAAAGACCAAGAAGGTCAAGAAGAACAGCAACCTGAAAGCTTTAAAAAAGAAAATCTCGTTTTTCCTTCAGGTGAAGTTTTACCACGCTGTTGGTTAGATGCTGACTATAGACACGACAACGGTTAATGATTTTAAAATCAGGTAACTACTAAATAATAGGGTAGCACTGCAGTGCTACCCTATTATGTGTAAGATTATGACGCAGCTTTTTCTCCTGCCGTCACTCCTTCATTCTGCTGAAACTTCGGGAAAAATGTCTTAGTAATCCAGTCAGTCAAGATGTGAGACAGTAACCCCAAAGGCCCAGCAAACAAAGATAAAGCTAGAGAGTGAATTGTCCAAACACCTGTTTTCTGTCCTTCCCAATAAATCCAGCGACCGACAAATAAATCCATCACTAAAAAATGAATCCAACCTGTTGCCGCAGCTGTTTCGTCTGCAAAAAATCGTGCAATATCAGCTAATTGAGGATTCGATAAAGCTTGAGCATTTTCTGGCGTAATGCTGTTGATAAACAAATACAAATATGCCCCAGCTAACAGCACAAAGGGTAAATATGATGACATTATCTGCCGTGTAACTTTCCAGTTAGGCAATAAAATCATCAATGCCCAAAATGGCAATATGAAAAGATTGGCAATATTAAATAGTTGAGAAATCGTCATATTTGTCTAAAGTGATGAGTTAGCAATTTGAAGTTATTATTGCTTTCGTTTTGAATTAACTTCAAGAGATAGATTCCCGACTTTTCAAAGAAGTCAGGAATCAGGGTATACTTATAAAGCTACAAGCTGTGATTCAATTTCTGAAGAATTCAAATCACGCCCGATGAAAACTAACCGCGTTTGCCTAGCTTCTTCTGGTTTCCAGGGGCGATCGTAAAATTTATCAAATCGGGTTCCCACACCTTGCATCACTAGGCGCATGGATTTATTAGGCACTGCAACAAAGCCTTTAATCCGGTAAATTTCTTGTTGTTGTACCAATGTTTGCAACTGCTGTTGCAGCTTTTCGGGGTCAAAGGTACGATCCAAAATTAAATTAGCTGAAGTAATTTCTTCATCGTGATTGTGGTCTTCTTCAGTATCATGATGACTAGGACGAGAATCTAAGTTATCTTCGACTGCGGCTTGGAATCCTAATAATATAGATGCATCGAGTTGAGAACGTAGGCGTAGCCCGCCGGAGGCATCGCTCTCGACAATTTTCACCACTCTGGGCAACTCTTGCTTAATCAATTCTTCAACTCTGGCTTTTGTCTCGGCATCTACCAAGTCAATTTTATTCAACACCACTAAGTCTGCACAAGCAAGTTGGTCTTCAAACAGTTCTTGCAAAGGTGTTTCGTGTTCTAGATTATCATCTGCTTGTCGCTGGGCTGCGATCGCATCTGGATCGCTAGCAAATGTCCCCGCTGCTACCGCCGCACAATCTACCACGGTAATTACAGCATCCACAGTGGCGGCGTTACGAATTTCCTGCCAACGAAAAGCCTTCACCAGTGGTTTTGGCAAGGCTAAACCAGAGGTTTCAATCAAAATGCAGTCAATGCTATCTCGCCGCTTGATTAACTCTTGCATCGTCGGGTAAAACTCTTCCTGCACGGTGCAGCATAAGCAGCCGTTGGTTAATTCAAAGATATTAGTGTCACCCTCACCATCTTCGGGGCAAATTTGACAAGATTTCAATAATTCGCCATCAATACCGAGTTCGCCAAATTCATTGACTAAAACGGCAATGCGCCGTCCTTGGTTGTTTTGTAGCAGGTGGCGAATTAGGCTGGTTTTTCCACTACCTAAGAAGCCTGTAATCACTGTGACAGGAATTTTCGTAGCCATATTTTTGCCTGATTTACCCAGTATGGTAAGTTTTACGGGTTACAAACTTAAATACTGAGATTAAGCTTGGTTTGAAGATTGACTTAGTTATTTTAAGCTGAAAGTCTATGGTAAACCTGAAAATATTCCCGTTTTTGTTGAGTTTAGGTTTGGCTTTAATTCCTCAAATCAGTGTGACCCAAACGGTAGAGGAGTTGAAACAAAAAGCAACATCTGCCGAATAAGTGAAAAATTATGAAGAACCCGCTAATATTTGGCGGAGTTTTATTCAGAGGGATGCCAAAAACAGTTACGCTTACATCAAGCTGGCAGATGTCCTATCTAACCAAGGCAAGATTGCAGAGGCGATCGCTACCTATCGCCAAGCTTAAGCTGATAGTACGCGAGAGTGTACAAGTGTATGAATTTAGCTATCCGAAAGTCTGTAGTTAGACAATTTTACTCAACAGAACTTAACAAACTTTACGATTTATCAGACTCGTTCTGTAATTTCTTTCCTGAGTGTCGAATTGCAAGTGTTCAACTATTAACGCTATCTACTGATACTACTTTTAATTGTGTAGAAATCGAAAGAATTGAGCAAGATATTCCTCAGTCTGTAGCTAAAAGTTATAATCGCCACCTTTGGTACTCTCAATACAGCCTTAACAATCTGTACTTGGTAAAAATTCCTGTTGAATCTGAGAATTCGTTTGCTCTTCTAATACAGGGATATGTTGATGATGGATGGGACAATAGCGGTCGGTTTATAGAACTTTTCGATAGACAAGGTGATTTTCTAGGAGCAGGTCGTTGTCGCTATGAAGGTGTAGAGTGGCTTTCTAGACAACTTAACGGTAAGGACTTTTATACTCCGGCTCCTCCTTGGGTTGGTGATGAGCCTGGAGTTCAGCGTGCGTCCGAGCCGATGTGGTCAGAGGAACTTCTCTCACAGTACGCTGTGACTATTGAGCATAAAGGTTCAGTTACCTGCTATATGCTTCCTAGCGAAGATTAGCAAATCTTTAAACTGTAAGCTCGGCACGATCCATAATCAGTAGAGCGATCACAGCCAATACCGCACAATAGAGATGCTCAACATGCTCTCAAGAACTTAATTGCTTCTTAAACATAATTGAGGGGCAATCTCCCAATGCTTGCTTTCTATCTATCAAAAGCAGTCACAAGGCTATTGCCCCTAAATATTTTGAGCGTCGATCGCTCTTTCGCCAGAAACACCTATGAATTATCCTTCATCAGGCTATCTGAATTTATGACTCCACACACCAGACTCCGCAATCTCAACACGATTACTCAGCTGTGACGAGTTCAGTACTACCACGTGTACGACGCCGTGTAAGACTATTATACAGCATCACACCGATCGACTTGATCAAATTACCTTCCAATTCCTGGAACAGCTTCATGTTCGTGCCAAAGGCGGCGTTAGCTTCATCAACGATGCGATCGGTTGCCGCCTCGTCAAGGGGTAATTCATCCAAAGTTTGCCGATATTTGGTTTTGAATGCCTTCTCATCAGGAATTTCTGGAAACTCATAAAAGGCTGTTCCTTGTCCATCAGACAAATTCATCGCTGTTACAGCAATATTTTTGAGAATTTGTCCCCCGGATAAGTCACCTATGTAACGAGTGTATGAATGGGCGATTAACAATTCCGGTTCTGTAGCAGATATTTCTCGGATGCGCTGTACATAAGCTTCACCTGCGGGAGATAGTTTGATTTGCTCTCTCCAGTTTGCACCAAAGTAATAACTTAGGTCTTGCTCTAAGCTATGCTTGCGGTTTAGCTGAGGAAAGTTAATTTTAGAAACTATTGGGTGCTGGCGGTGCTTTTCTATTTCCTCTTCCATCGCTGAGTAGACGAAGTAGAAGTTAGCAACAAGTTTCCGGTAAGAGTTTTTTTCCACTACTCCTTTTAAAAAGCACTTGACAAAACCAACATTTTCTGCCATTGTGTGGGCTTTCTTAGTGCCTACACGTAATTTGGTTGCTAAATTGCTGCTCATGCTAAATTTCTCAACTTTAAAAAGTTTACTGCCGGAGTTTTGATTTACTAACGGCTAAAAAGGCCATTAAAACGTTACCTTAAAACTATTTGATGAGAATTTATATTAAAATTTTTTAAGCTGCAATGATTTTGTAGTTTTTTACACAGCGATAAGGCTAAGAGAACAGAATTTTAGATTTTAGATTTTGATTTTTTGTTGTTATTAGCTGAATCTTGCTTTCATTCTCAGCTTGGATGAAAAATTTTGCGATTTACCAAAAGTAATATTTATTACATACTTATTTGGTAATAGCATTATCAAGTGTGAACTAATACAGATAAAAATCAAAACGAAAATTGTCGGCAGAAAAGGAATAATCAGCTAAGATGTGGAGACTTTACTAATAAAGTAAAAACCAATACTGACTTTATCAAAGATTTACAATTTTAGAAAGAAAAATTCAGTATTATTACGTAAAGATGGCTCGATCTAAAATGAATTTATAAAGAGAAAAAGCATGTCAAAATTGCTGAATAAAGTCTTAAGTGCTATTTATTTTTCAGTGTGATTGTGTGGAGTGTTTAAAAATATGGTTTCATCTATAACTCGGACATCGGGCATTTCTGGGGGTTCTACTTCTGAAGTTGAGGGATTGGGCAAAGGGATTGAGAGCAGTTTTGGACTGAATTTAATCCCATTACCAGCAAATCCCTTATTTGGCACAGATGGGATTCGCGGACGAGTCGGAGAATTACTGAATGCGCCTTTAGCATTGCAAGTTGGTTTTTGGACGGGGATTGTTTTACGTAACCATGCTGCTCAAGTAGGGCCAGTCATTCTCGGACAGGACTCTAGAAACTCCAGCGATATGCTGGCAATGGCTTTGAGTGCAGGGTTAACAGCAGCAGGGTTAGAGGTTTGGTATTTGGGATTATGTCCCACTCCTTGCGTTGCCTATCTCACCAGTATCAGTGATGCCATTGGCGGAGTGATGATTTCTGCTAGCCACAATCCTCCAGAAGACAATGGGATTAAGGTTTTTGCTGCCAATGGTGGGAAGTTGCCGCAAATATTGCAAACAGAAATTGAAGCGGGACTGCGTGGCAAGATATCACCGATCGCTAGAGTCAGTAATTGCGGACGGCATTACTCACGTTTCGAGTTAGTGGAAGATTATAGCTCGGCGTTGAAAAAGCCCTTAAACGGTGTCTTGAATCTTCAGGGAATGAAGATTGTTTTAGACTTGGCGTGGGGAGCCGCAGTTGGGTTAGCACCATCAGTGTTTACCCAAATGGGAGCGGAGGTAATCTGCTTGCATAACGAGGCAGATGGCGATCGCATTAATGTTAACTGCGGTTCCACGCACCTGGACATTTTGGCAGCAACGGTACAAGAACACAACGCCGATATCGGCTTTGGCTTCGATGGCGATGCCGATCGCGTCTTAGCAGTAGACAATACAGGCAGGCAAGTTAACGGCGATTACATTCTCTACCTGTGGGGACGACACTTACAACAAAACCAACAATTGCCAGACAACTTGATTGTATCTACAGTCATGGCCAACTTAGGCTTTGAGAAAGCTTGGCAGCAAATTGGTGGTAACTTAATTCGTACCGCAGTTGGCGACCAATACGTGCAAGCCGAAATGCAGCGCACTGGGGGAATGCTAGGTGGCGAACAATCAGGGCATATTCTTTGCCGTCACTATGCTGTGACTGGGGATGGCTTATTAACCGCATTACACATAGCATCTTTGGTGAGAGAGGCGGGTGTTCCCTTGAGCGAATTAGTAGATCGAAGCTTCCAAACCTATCCACAATTATTGCGGAACGTGCGCGTTGTCGATCGCGATCGCCGTTTGGGATGGCAAGATTGCCAACCTGTGCAACAAGCGATCGCTCTTGCTGAAGCTGCAATGGGCGATTCCGGCAGAATTTTGGTTCGCGCCTCTGGCACAGAACCAGTCATTAGAGTAATGGTGGAAGCAGCCAATGCTGAACTCACCAACTACTGGACAAATGAACTAGTTTCCAAAGTACAGCAGCATCTGATGGATTAAATTAGCTAATATCTCATCTCATCAAAAAAACGCCAAGTTTAATCACAGCTTCTACGAATTAACCACTCTTGGTTATGTGTAGAAGCTGTGAAATTTTGATTGCTTATTCAACCCGAATTATCCAATACGTTTCGGTTAAGGATTGTTGATGAAAATATACTAAAATTCAGAGATACAACATTGTTTTACTAAATAATTTTTCCTTCAATTAATTCCTCCCCTATGTTCAGTTTTTACCCAGCGCGATCGCTCCTTTTGTACACACATCTTTAAAGTTGTTACAATCATCACAGGAATCCAATGCACCATGTATAACGACCCTTGAATTGTTGCCCAAACCAAAGACCATCCTCGTAAATTTTGAAATTGGTAAAGTCCAGCAATAAAGGCAATTGTCAGAATGATGCTAAGTAGTGTCTGGAGGGGAAACAGAACTGGATTATGGCTATAAAAAATTGTCCAAAGTAAGTCGGGTATTAGTCCAATTGGCAGAAGAAATTGCAATATAAAAAACAATAGTAAATCAATTTCTTTTGCCCAACCTAAAGTAAAAATTTGCGGAAAATAATCTAGGTAACGCTGATAGCCACCTTCAGCCCAACGACAGCGTTGATTCCAAAGTTTTTCCCAACTAGTTACACCTTCTTCCTGAATTGATGGAACTGTCACAAACTCAATTTCCGTACCTGCTAAATAGAGTTTGAAACAAAGATCCAAATCATCGGTGACAGTGTTCTCATTCCAACCTTGACACTTTTCTAACAATTCCCGACGGACTAACATCCCATTACCACGCAGTTCAGACATTCCACCAATAGCAATGCGATGGGTTTGTAGAAAGCTATCACAATTCATTTCCATCTGCTGACAACGGGTTAAGAAATTGGTATTAGCATTAGAAATTGCTTTTCGTACTTGCACTGCACCGATCGCTTGCTTATGAAACAGAGGTACTGTTTGCCGGAGAAAATTAGCTCTTAACTGAGCATCCGCATCACAGACTAAGATAATCTCCCCTTGAGTAAAGGGAAACACCGCATTCAATGCGCCTGATTTACCACCTTTTGATTCCCGTCGATGAACTTGTAAAGCTGGAAATTGAGTTTGTAACTCTTTCAAAACCTTGGGGGTTTCGTCGGTACTACCATCATCAACAACCCAAATATCTAGGGAATCGCTGGGATAATTAAGTTGGCATAAGCTGTAAACTAGATTAGCCAAGACTGGGCTTTCATTTTTAGCCGGAACTAAAATCGAGACTGACGGTAAATAAATTTCACTTTCCATCACCGCCGCCGCTGGTTTAGCTAACAGCATCCGTAACGTTTGCACAGTCAGGATTGCCGTTAATCCCAGCATCAACCATTGTGTTTCTGGTAGCCAGTGCAGTAAACTCACGCCACTCCAGACAAATAAAACTACTAGGGTTGCTTTGAGACGGCGATGAAAGCTAATATTTTTACTGGACTGATAAATACTTCCCACTTTATTTGCTATATCCTTTCGGTTCGTGGCTTAGTCCTGCGACGTAATAATAGCATTGTCACCACTCCCAAAAGGAAACCGCCCACTCCTGCTGCAACTGCTAGAATCCGCCCTAATTGTTGAGCAGCATTCAACACTGGGTTATTCAACAGATTGGAGGAGAAATGTAGCGATTGAATCGTCCATTTATCTTGGAATTTTTGCAGCACAGCTGTCCATCGCAAGGCCATATCAGCCGCTTTGCCATCTTTGAAAAAGAAAGATGCGATCGCTTCTCCAGAGGCAACATCGATTTCTGGAGTGAGAAATGTTCTGAGACTATCTCCTTTTAGTTGCATTTTGATATCTTTAATGGAACTGGAAAACTGCTGATTCCAGTACTTTTCAAACTCAGGAACTTTGTGAAATATCTGATTATCAACTGTTGTGATTGTGAAGTTTGGGTGCAAGTAAGGCTGTATTTTGGAAAAATCGCGAGTGTTTAGAGCTTGCAGGGCAATATCCCGCGTGCGAATAATTGCATTTATCTCCTGTGGGTTGACATCTGCTAGAGCGTATTGGGGTAGATTCCAAATTACTAACATTAACAAAACACTCCAAAGTCGCTGAGTGCATTTGTATATGCTTACTTGTCTCTGTTTCATGAGCTATAAAACCTGTAGATTGGGTGACGCTTACTGATAATTGTTTTAATCTTAATACGCACATTTTGCCACTTCTGTTGACTGGCACTGATTAAAATAATTTTTACATTGTTTCCATATACACAAGCTTTAATTTAATAAGGTGCGTTGTGGAATTTATATCATGTCTGGATAAATAGTTATGATTCCCACAGTCATTGCACCCCACCCCCAACCCCTCCCCGCTCTTCGGGAGGGGAGACAAAGCATAGCTTTGGCGGGGTGGGGTTCTTCGGGTTTACAGCAATTTTCAGGTAAATAGACCACAGTGGTTAAACCAACCGAGAGCAT
>NZ_JAVRCA010000066.1:0-49367 GCF_034530995.1 Nostoc sp. DedQUE04
TCGTGTGGCAGGGCTACGCCCCGCCCGCTATTTGTGCCAGTTGCGTAAGTCCTGACTCTTTCTCGTGCAGCACTGGGTTTAACTTTAGAAGAAATCAGTGATTTTCTGCGGTTAACAGTCAAAGAAAATTTAACTAATGATGGTGTCGTAGTTAGCGCTGATTTTATCCCCAAAGCCGTTGAGTACAAAACTCGGCTACTATCTCAAATGGGTATCGAGTTGGGTAAACCAGCTACCATTCCTTTTGGCGGACTCGATTTGCTGCGCGAGTGGTTAAATCGTCGCCGCCGTCTGTTTACAACTGAGGCACGAAGCTTGAGTTTGCCCCAACCCAAAGGGTTGTTACTAGCTGGGCCTCCAGGTACGGGTAAAACGAGTGTCGCTAAGAACATTGCCAACATACTTAATTTACCACTCCTACAGTTAGACATTGCATCCCTCTTGGGTAGTCTGGTAGGTGAGTCTGAGGGCAATATCCGCCGCGCACTCAAGACCGCCGAAGCAATCGCACCCTGCGTCCTGTGGATTGACGAAATCGAGAAAGCCTTGTCTGGTACTGGTGACACCTCTGGAGTCTCACAGAGGATTCTGGGCAATATTCTCACGTTTATGTCCGAATCTCAGTGTGGTGTGTTTGTCGTCGCAACTTGCAATGACCCCTCTGCACTGCCAAGTGAACTAAAACGGAAAGGCCGCTTCGATGAAAATTTCTTTGTTGATCTTCCCACAGAGCCGGAGCGTGTACAGATTCTAAGTATTCATCTGCAACGTTTTGGCATTCACCTGGAATCCGAATATCTCGAAGCAGTTGCAGCTAATACCGCGAAATTCTCCGGTGCTGAATTAGAAACCCTCGCTTCGGAAGCTGCTCTACTGGCATTCGATGAGGATAGACCGCAGCAGGTAACGCTTAATGATTTGGAGAATTGCCGTCAAACCATTACTCCACTTGCCATCCAGGATGCGGCGGCAGTCGAGCGAATGCAGGCGTGGGCATCGACCGCACGACGGGCTTCTAGTCCTGTGGTTGCGGCGAAAACTCAATCTTTGCGTGCTGCTAAGTTTCGCAATATGAACTAATCAACAATCTTGGGAAAAGGGGAAAGAGAAAATAATTAACACAATTTCTTTTTCTCCTTATCCCTTTTTTATAAGCGACCGCCTGGGCATGGGCGGTTACGAAGAAAGCTTTTTTCTGAATGGTTCGCATCAAAGGGATTGCAAACAATGACGACAGATTTAGTTACTTATTACGGGCAAACTGACCTGATTAACCAGTTTGTTGATAATTATGGCGCACATTTAGAGAAGTTAGATAGAGAAATCAAACTTTTGCTGCGTACAACTTTGTCCCAATATGTTTTCATGCAGCGAATATGTAGTCCTGAAGATTATTCTCTAACAGAAGCTTTGACAGATGGAGGTTTTGAAAGATTTCTTTGGAATGGTATTCCAGAGTTTTTAAAAAATATCTGCTTTCAGTTGAAAGGACTAACAGCAGACGAAGCAGAAACGATACTTGAAGCTTTACAACATCAATTGCGTTGGGGCAATGCCCGAATACAAAGAAGTGTGTGATTGTTAAACACTAATTTACTAATCAAATTATCTAAACCGGAGAACAAAATGAGTAAGCCTTCAAGTTTCGAGGACTTCAAAAACTCTTTGTTGAATAAGGATATTCCACCACCTGCAAAATCCAAGCAAGAAAGTTTTGAAACATTCAAGAACAGGATTTTAGGTATATCTAATCCCCAAACTACGGAGAAATAATCAACATGGAAATCTATTTAGTCTATGTTGATGCTATCCAGAACAGCAATAAGTTCTGGTCTGCCATTGTCAAAGATGGTAATTTAACAGTGCAGTGGGGCAGAGTTGGTTATCAAGCACAAACCAGAGTCCATACATTAGGCAATCATCAAAGAGCAGTTAGTAAATTCAACAATCTGGTAGCAGAAAAGAAATCCAAAGGCTACAGCGAAAGCCAGCCAGAGATTGATGCTAGCCGTAGCGTTGCAGACATTAGACGAGCTATTCAATTATTGAATATTATCCGTCCTTGTATTGCTAATAGAATTTTTCACGATGGCTATATTAACGCCCTAAATGAGTATTTGAAAATAGTACCAACACCTTTAGGGATGCAAATTGATTACCACAGAGTTTACCGCACAGTAGAAGATATTGACTATCAGCGAGAATTACTCAATTCTTTGTTAACGACTCCTGCGCCACAAGCTGTTGCGGTGGCTGTTGATCATGCCCCTGAAGCGACAGCAGTAGCAGAACCCAAGGTAGTCAGTCTCAAGACTATCAGTAAGAACTTTTGGCGACATTTGTGATTTAAAGGTGCAGATGTAAGCTTTTGATAAAAGTAGGAGCAAAAAACAATGTTCAACACAGAAAAACTACATTATGATTATGGCTCTGAATTTGAAGAGGGCGAAGAATCAAGTTGGTTGTGGATAGCAGAAATGAAAGAGCCAGCACTGCCTGAACCTCATTGTTATTCCTTGCTTCTTAGTGCGCGAGGAACTCGTGCGGCAGAGCTAATTAAAAATTTTCAGTCTTTATCCCCAGATGAAGCACAAGAGTATGCAAGAAAATTAGCTTTTGGCTAAGTAAAAAATAGAAGCTAAATATTCCCCAGTGCAGTATGTGCTGGGGGATATTTTTAACTGACTTTCAGCTTAATCACTTGTTTATCCTCTGAGTTTTTTCGTATGACATCGCTTAAGCATAAGAATATCTTTTCTGAATATAGAATTTTAAGTAAATTTAACCACATCTACCTGACGAAAGTTTACAATATAATTACTGTAACTAATTTAGTTACAACCAACAGGCTTTGGTTTGACCCATGACTGATAATAAACAAGTTGTCTGCCAATTCACTCAACAAAAACCGAAACGTGTTTTGGTTGTAGCTCCAAGTGAACTAGCTATCCATCATTGTCACAGACAATCCTTTCAAAGACCGCCTAATTTAAGCAATTGCATTTTCAAAGCCATCGCTAAATTGTCCATCGTCAGCACTATGTTGTTTGGCATCAGTGCATTAGGCTATTGGGGATTAGAAATTGTTGAAGCTAATACAATCCCTACAATAGAAGACAGATACGATTGGCAAACCCAAAAACATATTTGTTTCGGTTGGATGCTGGTTACTTTTTCTAGCTTTCTTGGCAGTGCTTCTTTTGGCGACGAGTTTACGCTCTGAAATTCAGAAGGTAGATGTTTAAATATCGCCTAGTGGTCGATTACTAAAAATTAATGCGACGATAATAGGAGGAAGAATTGCCAATTTCATGAGAAATTATGATTCAAAGCACATTTGCTACCTTAACGAACAAACTTGAGACTTTCGACACTAGAGCTAAACATATCAGTAAATATGCTCATCACCGTCCGTTCTCGCAGTTTAATATTACCACTGACAGACATCCCAGATTGCAGAAGTACTTTACGCCCATTAATCGAAATTGATTGTTGCTCCAGGCGTACTTTAGCAGGAAATCGATAGAAAGGATAAATCTGATCGGGTGGCAAAGCATCAGAGCCAATCCATACTAGCTTACCTTTGACATCGCCAAACTCACTAAAAGGAAATGAATCAATTCTGACATCAACTGTCATACCCTCTTTAACAAAACCAATATCTTTGTTGGTAATGTAAACTTTAGCAATCAGAGCATCATTAGGAACAATTTTGAGAATTGGTTCGCTGGACGTGACTACAAATCCTGGTGTATGTGCCTTAAGTTCAAAAACTGTACCTGAAACAGGGGAATTGATCGACTGATATTGAAGATTCATTTGAGTTTGGCTCAACTGAGAATCATTTTCGGCAATTTTCTTATTATTTTCGACAATGGCTTTAGTAAGCTGAGAATCAATCTCGGAAATTTTTTTGTTATTATCTGCAATTTGGGTGAGCCAATCTTTTCGAGAAATAGCTACAGTTGATTGTAACTTAGCTTGTGCTTGGTTAATAGCAGATTGTAAACGAAATTCTTCTTGGGTAAGCTGGTCAATTTCTGATTGAGCGTTTCTAACTTCCTCTTGTTGCTTAAAATATTGAATTTTGGAAATTGCTCCATCATTCATTAAGGGAGTAATATTGTCAAGAATCCCTTGATTCATTTTGAGAGTATCTTTTGTGCTAACCAATTTTATTTGGCTTTGGTTAAGTTGACGATTTAATTGGTCAATTTCCAGTTTTGCAGCAGTGAACCGTGCATCCAATTCTTCAGAAGTAGAGAATAATCGTTCTTTTTGTTCAATGGAAAGTCCACTACTAGAACCTGTACCATCTAGTTGGGCACGATATAAACGGTTCTCTGCAACTAGAGCAACCCGACTTTTGGTAAGGTCAAGCATTTCATTGGAGAGTGAGGGAGTGAGGGAGTCTGGGAGTGAGGGAGTCCGAGAGCATTTTCCCTCCCTCTCTCGCTCTCGGACTCCCTCACTCCTTTCATTTGAGACTGATAAAATTGATTTTCTTTGAGTAAAGATAGGCGAATTTTTTTCAGAGAGTCGAGTTGAGCATTAGCAGTAGTGGGATCAAGCCCGATAAGATGTTCGCCAAGTTTAACCTGCTGTCCATCTTCAACATAGATTTTTTTTACTACACCACCAACAGGGGCCTGTATTTCTTTAACTGTGCCTGTAGGCTCTAACTTACCAGTAGCGGAAACTGCTTCTTCAATTTTGGCGATGTTTGCCCAGACAATTGTACCAGTTGTAACAGCCATCAGACCCCAAAGAATAGCACGTGACCACTTGCGAGATTGTCTAAGAATTACAGGTTGGTCGAATTTCGGAACATAACGCGGTGCTGTTGAGGGGGGTTTTGCTTGAAGATTAGATATTTCTGGTGATAACTTTTCTAAATCCTGTAAAGAAGTTATCTGTTTTAGTGGAGATGAACCATTTGTATTAGAGCTTTGTTTACCGTTTCCATTCTGACCGTTATGTGAAGACTTACCGTTTCCATTTGTGCCATTAGTATTCATAATTAGTAATAAGTTATTATTTAGTATGTAAGAGGCTAAATAAATTTAGTTAATTCTCTATTAGGTTGCTGATTGCTAAATGAAATAGAAAAATTATTCAGAAATTGCTGACTGCTGTTGATAGAGACAGTAATACAATCCATTCATCCCGATTAATTCTGTATGAGTTCCCTGTTCTGCAATTCGTCCTTGATTCATCATCAAAATCACATCGGCATTTTGAATTGTTCCTAGCCTATGAGTAATGAAAAATACTGTTCTTCCTTTAAATACTTGGGCTAGATTCAAGCACACCTGACGTTCAGTAGCATAATCGAGTGCGCTGGTAGCTTCATCCAGAATCAACAGTGGTGGGTTTTGTAGTACAGTACGAGCGATCGCAATTCGTTGTCTTTGTCCACCAGATAAAGCTGAACCTCTCTCTCCAACACGAGTTTCATAACCCGACGGTAAATTCATGATAAAGTCATGAGCGCAAGCAATTTTAGCAGCCTCTACAATTTCTGATGGTGTGGCATCAGGCATGGTCAGGGCAATGTTCTCCTGCACTGTGGTATCGAATAACAAAGTGTCTTGCAACACCATACCGATTTGTTGACGCAGGGAGTAGAGTTCTACCTTATTAATGTCATAGCCATCAATTTTTATGCGACCAGAGTCTAATTCATAAAGTCGAGGTAAGAGTTTGGTTAATGTGCTTTTACCAGCACCACTTTGACCCACAACTCCAACAAACATACCAGCTTCGATATCAAGATGAACGTTGTTAAGTTGGGGGTTTGGACTTTTAGCGAAGCTGAAAGTAACACTTTCATATTGAACTGCACCAACAATAGCTGGCATCGGGATATTATTACGCCCAGCAATTTCTGTTTCCTGGGGAGTATCGAGAATATCAGCCAAGCGTTCTAGCGATAAAGCAGTTTCTTGAAAGTTTTGCCACAGTTGAATTAGCCGTAGTAGAGGACTTGTGACATAACCTGCGATAATACGAAAAGCAATTAACTGTCCCAAAGTTAGTTTTTGCTGCAAGACTAAATATGCACCTATCCATAATAAAAGTAAGCTTGATAGTTTATTGAGAAAGTTAGAAAGGGAACTAGCGGTATTGCTTGTTAGAACATTCTCAAAGCTAGCACTAATATATTTCCCATAACGAGATTGCCATTGCCAACGAGAATTGAGTTCGATATTTTGGGCTTTGACAGTTTGAATCCCAGAAACCACCTCAACTAAATAAGATTGAGTTTCGGCATTGCGTTCAGCTTTAGTTCTAGTTTGGCTGCGAATAATGGGTGCAAATATAAAGGTTAATAAAGCAAAGAGCGGTACTGTTGCTAGTGCTACTATGGTTAGCAACCAGCTATAAAAAATCATTACTACAATATAAATAACAGAGAAGATAGCATCTAAAACAACAGTCAGGGCAGTACCAGTAAGGAAAGAGCGAATATTTTCTAATTCGTTGATCCTGCTAGATATTTCTCCAACAGGGCGCTTCTCAAAATAACGCAGTGGTAAACGTAACAGATGGTCAATTACTTCCGAACCCAAACTTAAATCAATCCGGTTGGTGGTATCAACAAACAAGTTGGTACGTAGCCAAGTAATAATGCCCTCTACTATAGCCATTGCTATGAGCAAAAAACCCAGAACGTTGAGAGTATTAATCCCGTTTTGAATAATGACTTTATCAATAATTACTTGAGTAATTAAAGGATTTGCTAGCCCCAATAGTTGTACAAATAATGAAGCAATAAATACTTCAATTAAAACAGTACGATGTTTTTTAATTGCAGGTAAAAACCAACTTAAACCAAATCGCTTTTGAGGAGTTTCTTTGGTCGGTTGCAGTAGAAGTACTTGCCCCTCTTCCCCCCAAGTTTCAGCAAAATCGGCTGGCTTTTTGCGGACAATGCCTTGTTCTGGGATGGCAAGAACTAATTCTTTCTCTGTCGCTTTGTAAAGAATTACATAGCTATCTTGCCAGGGAATCAAAACTGGTGTCGGTAGTTTAGATATGGCAACGGCAGGAATATTTACCAGTTGAGATGTCAGCCCCATTAGTTCTGCCAAAGCACCGCATAATTGAATAGAAGTACTGCCTGTACGCTGAAAATTACTGACTAACGCACGGCGCAAGACATCGCGGCGAAAGGGCATTCTTAAGTGTTGCGCTAGCATTTGAAAACAGGCAAGAGTTCCATCCACAGGGCCGCGACCCGATATGTAGGGATATTTAATTCCTTGCCCTGACTCCAGTTCTTCTGCTTGTTCTGGGCGCTCTGGGGCGAATGGAGCGTTTGCCCAAATTCTAGTTTCAGATAATGAGTCGGGGGAGAGTAAGGGAGTGAGGGAGTGAGGAAGTGAAAGAGTAGGGTCAGTAAAACCGACTAAGCGAACTAAGCCAGTGATATAGGCTTGAGTTTCGGCAGGATTTAGCCGCTCGCCTACTGTATAGTTTGAACCTTTGCTGCTAACTAGCCATAGCAAGTTGGGGTCTAATGAAGAGAGTGGTGTTTTACCATTCGGCAAGTTAAGGATAGTAGCTTGTTTTGTTGCAGCAGTCGCAAGTTCTTTAAGATTATCTGGAATTTTGCCCCGACGTTCTAATTCTGCACCCAATAGGTCAAAAACTTCAATTAGGCTGCAATGGTTGCAAAAAGCATTCGCTATAGCAGGTTCGAGTTCTATTAGACTTAAGAAATCGGAGGCTTTTAGTGTTAGGCAAAGAGTTTCAACTGAAGCGATCGCAGTTTCACACGGTACACCACGCAGCAAGCTTGTCCAACCGATGATTGATCCTGGTTTTAGTAGTTGCAGAGTATCTGGGGCAGAAGCACCAGGGGCATATCCCAATAAACGGGCTTGCCCCTGATAAAGAATGGCTACTCTAGCTGGGAGGGTTTCTCTGACCAAAATTGCTTGCCCCATGCGGTAGCGCAAAGGTTCAAGTTTTTCTGCAATTTTCTCAACACTGGTTATAGAAAGCTGATTAAATGGGTAGATGCTGGCGAGAAATTCTTGAATCGTGGTAGTGCTTTCTATCATCTTGTTACCAAGGGGGAGGAGTGAGGGAGTGAGGGAGTGTAGGAGGGTGGGAGTGAGGAAATGTATAATTTTTGGCATTGCTGAATCATGGGATAATTTCGCTCAATTTGTCAGAAGTTTTCAATGGTTTCAACCGCCAATTCATCCCGCATTTATGCAACGCCCAATTTTTGCCTCCCGGATTCCCTCTCTCGCTCCCACACTCCCTCACTCCCTCCCTCCTCTTCAAGTATGGTCAATTGCGCTTTGCTGATTTCTTCAGCTAACCAAGTTTCAAACAGATGATTCAAAAGTGTAGAGCGCATTGCATCATCTAGTTGAGCCGGAATTAGCTTTTCGAGTCGCACAATCACAAACCACTCATCCAATTTCATCGGCGGCCATAACTGTCCTGGTTGGGAAATGGTCAGTTTCTGTGCTATTGCTGGATGCGGTTGATTTATGGGAACAGGGCCTAACATTCCTCCTGTTTGAGCTTCTTGCCCTTGTGAATACAGCGAGGCACAGTCAGCAAACGTCTGTTCTCCTGCTTTGATGCGGAAATAGAGTTCTTGGGCCACCTCTGCATCAGATGTGCGGATTAGGGAATAAATTACTTTGTCTAGCTGAGATTTACATTGCAAAAAATAAGATTCTAGCTTTGTCCCCCAAGTGGCTTGCTTGAACTTCTCAATCCTCAGTTCTCGCATAGCAACAGCTTCTAGTTGCTCAAGACTCATGCTGTAATGCTTTAAGACTTTTGCCTGTGCTTCTGGTGTTGTCAGTTGATTGTTTTGGTAGAATTGCTCAATAACACCGAGTTTTTCTGATGGAGTGAGTTCAAATGGAGCGATCGCTCTTTCAATAATCACCAAACGGCACAATTGTGGCAGCATTTGGTAGCCAGCTAGCAAATGCGTAATTTCTGCTTGGCTAATTATCTGGTTGCCAATTCTTAGGTGAGCCATAGGGTGCTAGAAAGTTAGGGTAGAGGAACCTATGTAATAATTTCCATATCGCATCATGTATTGTAGGTTCTATTTATGACAATGATAAGTATACGTATATTTCCTCAAAAGAATCTGTTACATATACTTAGAAATACTTAGAAAAACTGTTAAAAATTAAATTTTCTAAATATATTAGCTACTTTATCAAAAAAATATACTTAATTTAGTTAGTACTTAAGTAAGTATCGAAGCAATTTTAAGCATAAATTCGCTGGTGTAAATCTGAATAACGAGAGTATAAAGTTACAAGTAACCGTAAAAAACGTGTCTAGTGTCCAGTAATGGATTATGGGCCAAGAGTTTCAAGCCTACGTCAGAATCAATTGGCGCAAAACCTTCGTATTTGAATTAACAGTTATTAGAAAAGCATCATGAGTCAAAGCTTAATCACTCAAGAGTTGGGAATTATTATTGCTGCAAAAAATCATAACCCCACACTCCTCAATTCAGATTTTCTTAAATATAGTGGTATAGTTCCAGCAGAATGGGAATTGGCTCGTCAACCAATATCGACTCAGAATGTATCTCAGGTTGCCTTCACTAACGGTGTGATGATAGTAGCTGAACCGACGCGAGTCATATTTATAGAAGCTATTGAAGGTAAAGTAGCAACAGAAATTATAGTTGCAGACATTGCTAAAAAATATGTCCAAACACTACCAAACGTAGAATACGAAGCTGTAGGTCTTAATCCCAGAAGCTACATAACTTTTGATCGACAGCAAGATGCAGCTAGTCAGTATTTAGCTAAAACGTTACTCTCTCCTGGCCCTTGGCAAGAAGTTGGGACTGCACCTGTACGAGCGACACTAAACTTAGTTTATACAATGGATCGCTGCCCATTCTATCTGACTGTCAGTGAAGCTGCATTAAGGAATCCAGACGAAACTAGTACTCCAATTGTGTTGTTCAATGGCAGTTTTAGCTATGAAGTCAAGAGTGTAACTGCACCAGAACGTCTCGGAAATTTGCATCAAATTATTGATAATTGGCAAGCAGATTTGGCAGCTTATCAAGAGATTATTAACACCAAGTTTCTAGCTAAAGTTCCTGACAATACAACGTTGGTGCCAAATGTATTCACGATGACTGCTAGTGCAGTAGCCTAATATTTATATATAAAATTGACGATGAGGAGAAAACTCTTGGGTGTTCTCCTCGCTTTCCATTATTCAAAATCATCACAACAAGTAGATTTATCGCCTTGTATCTTGAGATGGAGTCAACAATATATTATCGCTATTGACTCCAAAACAAAATCGTCTGAACTTTTTATTAAATTAAAACAGTAAACAATTTACTACTGGCAAGGGGTTAGTCATGGGTAGCTCTGAGAATTTAGTCACTAATAGTGCATCTTCTACTAATGGCGGAATCTTACCACTATCTTTACTAGATAGTGCATCTTTAAGTGCCGCATTAGATGACAATTCTGCCCTAAGTTCTTTGCAAATAAAACTCAGACCTCCTAATGGTTCTGACCCAATTTCTTCAGAGTTGTCACGTCAGGAAAAATTAACAGGTACTACAGATGACTTGGAAAAGTTCAAGTCTTCTGTAGACTTCTCTAATAAGCGTACTAATCCCGTTAATTATCTCAACAATTACTCACCTTTATTCAAAAATCAGCAAAATTCTAGTCTGCTTACATCTCAACAATCAGAAATTACAAAGTCTAACAATAAAACTGGTTTGGATCGACTTACAGGAGTAACAACTAATACACCTCTAATTAACGTTGGCACTAGCGATCCAGTAGTTGGAAGTGTTAATAATTCTCTTTCAATACCGTCCTTGCTGCCTGACATCTTACCGCCTACGCTTTCTGCTACAGTCCTGCCGCTCAATTTACTACCAGGTTCGCCACAAGCGAGAGTTGTTGGCATCGTTAATGGCACTGGTTCCGCCATTGCCTCACTCACAGTTGCCTTTGATAATTTAGCTGCTGGGCCCATATCAGTTAGTCCACTCGGCGCTTTTGACCATGCCCTTAATTTTACTGGACTCAACGATGGGCCTCACACCTTTACTCTCAAAGCTACTGATTTTGCAGGCAATTTCTCTACTGCTAGCTTTTCTGTAACGGTAAATCTTGCTGCCACACCACCTTCTATTTTAGCAGCTTTAGCCCATGATACAGCTCCTGACAACACAACCAACACTGATGGTATTACCTTCGATCCCACTACTACAGGCACAGTTAAAGTTGTTAATCGTGGCATTTTTATTAATGCATTAACAACTGCTACCCCTATTGTCAATGCTGTCGCAAATGTATCGCTTACTGAAACCAATCAGATTATTTCATTGAAAGCAGGTTTCGACAACACACAAGTAGCCAATTATCTAAATGTAATTGCTGATTTGCACTCTGATGGCAGTTTTACCCTCAGCCCCAACCGATTAAATACAATTTATGGCGGGATTTTACCAGACGGTCATCACACTCTACACTTACAAGCAGTAGATAAATATTCTGTTGCCAATAACTTTGATATCTCTTTTACACTTGATACCACTACTGCTGTACCTACACTTAAGCTATCTGCAAATAGCGATAGTGGCTTGAGTAACAGCGATCGCATTACTCTTGACACTACTCCTACTATTATTGGCACGGCAGAAGCTCTTGCTAGAGTCCAACTATTTAATAATGGCCAACTCAAAGGACAGACAACTGCAACCGCAAATGGCACTTGGCAAATCACGACATCAGAATTAACTGATGGAGTTTACGGACTCAACGCCATTGCTACCGACACTGCGGGAAATACCAAAACCTCTGCTGCAATAGATGTCACAATAGACAGTGCCTTGCCACAGGTTAGTTTAACCACTCCTGTCAACCAATCTAACTTGCATTTGGGAGATAAACTTACTGGCAGTGTTGATGGTACCGGTAGTCCAGTCACAGCATTAAGCTATCGCTTCGACAATCTTCAAAATGTATCTTTAAATTTTAATGCCAATGGCAGATTTGACCAAGCTTTAGACTTTACTGGTCTGAGCAATGGAGAACATACTTTAACTATTGCTGCTACTGATACCGCCGGCAATATTAAAACAATTCAGTATACTGTAACAGTTATTATTGATCTGGATGCACCTGTTATTACTGCATCTTTGAAGCGAGACACTGCTCCTAACGGTCAAACCAATAGCGATACCATTACTTTTGACCCCACAATTACTGGAACTGTTATTGATGCTAGCCGTGTAGTTGAATTCAAAGCTGGTTTTGACAGCACACAACCCGCTAATTTTGTAAATGTTCTGGCGCAAAGGATTGCAGACGGCAGTTTTACTTTGACTCGTGCCCAATTAGAGCAGATATATGGTGGTACATTGCCGGATGGATTCCATACTTTGCATTTGCAAGCAGTGGATGAATTTCAAAACACATCCAATATTTTTGACTTTTCCTTCACTCTTGACAGCACTACATCAGAACCTATTTTTAATCTCAATGCTGTATCTGACTCTGGTGTAATCGGGGATTTTCAGACCTTATTTGATACGGTTACACTAACAGGTCTTGCTGAACCTAACTCCACTGTGGTCTTGCAACAAACTGGTGCAGTAACAATTTCAGACAACAATGGACAATTTACCTTTGCCCATGTTTCTTTAGCAACCGGGGATAATTCCTTCATTGCACGCTCAACTGATATTGCTGGCAATCAAAATACTTATTCCATAAATATCTACCGTTTCAGTCCGCCTACAGCAATAAACTTAGCAGGCAATACAGTTGCAGAAAATAGTTCTACTGGAACAGTTATTGGTCAATTAAGTAGTATTGACCCTGATGCTGGGGACACCCACACTTATATTTTAGAAGATAATGCTAATGAGCGTTTCCGCATCGTCGGCAATCAATTACAAGTCGCTGATGGGTCTTTACTCAATTTTGAAAGTAGTACTCAACACTCTATTACAGTTACTAGTACTGATGCTAATGGCTTAAGCTTAACCCAAGTTTTTGCGATCGCTGTTACTAACGTTAATGAAGCTCCCAGCTTTACCAGCACACCCATATTTACAGCCGACTCAGCTAAACTTTACACCTATAATATTGTTGCTGCTGACCCAGATGCAATTGAAAGTTTAAGAATTACTACAGATAATCTCCCAAGCTGGCTAACTTTAGTTGATAACTTTGATGGAACTGCAACTTTGAGTGGGACACCAAGAGACTTCCTCTCCAATTTCAACAGCAACATTCACCTTTTGGTAACAGATGCGGCTGGATTAACAGCAGTTCAAGACTTTATTATTGCTCCTAGTATCTATGATATAGAAGAAAACAATTTTACAGTCTTCCGTTCTCTACCTCTCTTGATTCCATCTACCCCTTCCATCCTTAGCTTTAAGATTGATCCTCAGTTTGACATTACTAGTGTAAATTCAATTAACGATGCTTTTGAAGTGGCATTAGTTGATACCAATGGTAATTCCCTAGTTCATACTGCTGCTGGTGAGCGCGATGCTTTCTTCAATTGGACTGAGGGCGAATCTACTGCTTTAGGTGCAGGTACAAGTTATGATGCTGCAACCCATACTGTCAGCTTAAATCTTACTGGTATTAACCCAGGCACCAATGCTCAGTTGGTGTTTCGTCTGGTAAACAACGATGGTGACATTACTACCAATGTGCGGATTACTGATTTTGCTTTCACAAATGCACTTGATGGTACTCAGGCTCCTATACAAACAGATTTTCCCCAACAAATAAGCCAGACTACAGCACCTAATTTTAACTTATTGGTAGATGTTTCTAGCAGTATAGGTACTGAATATCACCGTACCAGCTTCAACGCTGATACTCACCTTCTGTATGCAGACATCGCTTTACGTAACATCGGCTCTTACAGCGTAGATTCTTCCCTAATTGTTGCTGTCAATCATATCAGTGACCCCACAGTGTTAGTTCGCAATCCTGATGGTTTTACACCAGATGGTGTGCCTTACTATGATTTCAGTAAGTTGGTTGGCGATACCAAGTTTGACCCTAATGAACTCACTTTTGAGCGTTCTTTGATATTTTATAACCCTCAAGGGGTGCAGTTTACTTACGAGCTAACGGTGTTGAGTCAGTTAAACGCTGCACCTGTGATTCTAACTCAAGCAAACAAAGAAGTAATTGCTGGTCATAACTATAGCTATGATGTTGATGCCACAGACCCCAATGGTGATTCTTTAACTTATAAACTACTGGTTGCACCAGATGGAATGACCATTGACCAAATTACTGGTTTAATTGGTTGGAATACAGTTGCTAGTAATATTGGCAATCAAACAGTGCTTGTTGAAGTAGGCGATGGTCGCGGTGGGGTAACACAGCAACAGTACACTTTGTCGGTAATTGATGCCCCACCGAATCGTCCCCCCGTTTTTACCTCCACTCCTGTGGTCGATGCAGCGATTAATACTAATTACGTTTACCAAGCTTTTGTCAAAGATGCTGATGATGATTCTTTGAGCTTTTCTCTACTTAGTGCGCCCCAAGGGATGACAGTAGACGCGAATACAGGGATAGTTCGTTGGACTCCCATTGTCAGTCAGTTAGGAACTTATGATGTAACGCTAGCTGTTACCGATGGGAAAGGTGGCACGGTACAGCAAGCTTTTAAAGTGCAAACGCAACCACAAGCCGGAAACCATGCTCCGATTATTATCAGCACCGCAGAAACAACTGCATATACCGCAACAGGCTATACCTATCGAGTACAGGCACTTGACCCGGATCGCGATTCTCTAAGCTACTCTTTGGCAACAGCACCTGCTGGTATGACCATTGATGCCAGCACCGGACAAATTTTGTGGACTACAAATTCCAACAACGCAGGTACATATAATATCACCGTAAAAGTCTTAGATGCCCAAGGTGGTTTAGATACTCAGAATTTTATTTTAAATGTATTAAGCAACTTGCCAGGACAGATTTGGGGGCGAGTTTCTGGCGATCGCAGTAATCTCCAAACAACTTTATACAACTCACAATCCCGATCAGAACCGATAACTGGTAATCGACTCCCGGCAAATCCAATTCCTCTAACACAAGTTGTTCAGTTGCCTCAAGGTTTTTACTCTTCCCACGGCATAGAATACTACGAAGCAAAAGAGCAAGTTTTAGTTTCAGATGCAGGCTATACTCGCACTACCTCTAGGCTTAATCTTGTTCAGCCTGATGGGACTTTGGTTCCGTTTTCCAAAGTTACACAAGATGTTGGTTATGGCTCTTACGGAGTAGCTATCACATCGCTAAATACATTTACTACCGTGGCAGCAGGCAATCTTGGTGGTTTTACCGCCGGAGACATCTTCGGCAACGCTGGATTTGCGTATTCTATATTTGGATATGATCCCAATATTACAAAAATTACAGATGGGGGGGAAACAATCATTCCAAGATGGGCAACATTACCTACAAATTTGAATTATAGAGCAATCTCGTTCCAAATGGATACAACAGGTATATTTGGCGGAGACTTAATTGTTCAAAGCGATTATGGTGTTGATTCTAGAGGATACTACACGTACAATTCTACACTTTTCCGAATAAAAGCTGATGGAACTGTTACTACCCTTGCAACTCTTGGCTATGACTATGGGGGCCATTTTTCTTTTGAAATAGTTCCTAATGATATTGCCAGATACGGCCCATTAGCTGGCAAGATTCTCGTGGCGCATCGGGAAGGATTTTCTACTGTTGATGTTGCTGGAAATGTTCAATATATTCCTTTGCCAGGAGCAGGTAGTATTCAATTAATCCGTCCAAATGAAAATTTGTTTGCTATACGTGGTTCTAATTCTCAGACTCTCTTTGGTACTACTGCATCTTATTTTCAACCGATGGTCGGAGATTTTTTAATCGATAATGGTTCTTCCCGAATGTATTGGGACGGTCAAGCTTTAAGAATAGAGCGCTTAAACATCCCAGCGTTTACTGACTTGACCTTTGCACCTGTGGGTATTAATAATATTACACCTGTTAACCCTGTAAGTCTAGCTGACTGGACTGTATATATCGACAAAAATAAAAATGGTCGGCGCGACTCAGATGAGCTATTTACTAAAACTGATGCTAACGGTATTTACTCATTCACTCTGCCAGTAGGCAATTACACGGTAGCTGAAGAATTACCAGGAGGATGGAGCCAAACTATACCACTATCCAATCAAGCAATTCAAGTTAGCTTAAGTAGCGGTCAAACAATAACTGGAGTTGATTTTAGTAATACTAAAAATGACACCGCACCGCAAGAAAATCATGCCCCTCACTTCACCAGCTTTGCGCCGACTCAAGCTATTGCCGATCAAAGGGTAGTTTACAGACCATCTGCTTTTGACCCAGATGGAGATGTTTTGAGCTATGACTTACTAGTAAAACCAGATGGCATGGTGGTAGACCCCAATACTGGAATTATTGCTTGGCGTCCGACATCTGAACAAGTCGGAACTCAAGATGTAATTCTGCGGGTTCGAGATGCTAAAGGTGCTTTAGACTTACAATCGTTCCAAATTCAAGTCGGTTCTGCCCAAACACCACCTTTATTTACTGCTTTACCAAAACCTGGTTCAATTGCAGCATTAGGTGTACCCTTCCAATTCCAAATTCAAGCACGCAATCCTCTATTAGACCCTATTACTTTCGAGTTAACCACAAATGCCAGTGGAGCTGTCATTCACCCAACCACTGGATTATTCAAGTGGACACCTACTGCTGTAGGAACTTATAATTTTACGCTCACAGCCAATGATGGCAAGGGAGGAAAAACAACGCAATCTTTCCAACTCCAAGCACTAGCAAATGTTCCGAATGACGCTCCCATTATTATCTCCCAACCTCCTAAAGCTTCATCATTAGCGTTTCCTTATGTCTACACTATTCGTGCTAACGATCCGAACAATGACCCTCTCAACTACAGCTTGGTAACTGCACCTGCTGGGATGACCTTAGATAACCAAGGTAATCTCTTTTGGCAACCTACTGCTTCACAGGTAGGGCAGAATTCTGTCGCTATTAAAGTTAGTGATGGTCGAGGCGGTGAAGTCACTCAAAGCTTCGATATTAATATTGTTAGTAGTGCAACCATTCCTAACCATGCACCTCGCATCACCTCTACCCCAGTTCGTTCTGCTGTTGTTAATAAACTTTACCAATCTGAGTTAAAGGTTAGCGATTCTGACAATGATCTTTTGCTTGTGAGTCTTGACAAAGCGCCAGATGGAATGTTCATTGACCCACAAACCAGTATTCTGCGTTGGACTCCGACTGCAAATCAGTTTGGTGATGCTTCTGTAGTTGTACGCGTACAAGATTCACATGAGGCATTTGATTTGCTCTCTTTTACAGTCAACGTCCGGCTTGTAAATACTCCTCCTCTAATTAACTCTACACCTGGAACCCAAGCTGCTACTGGTAAACTCTACAAATATCTTGTTCAAGCAAGTGATATAGATACTGACTCCCTTATTTACAATCTGGTCAATGCCCCAGATGGTATGACGATTGACCCTCAAAGTGGACTCATTCAATGGACTCCTGCAAGCAATCAACTTGGTCAACAAGATATTACTGTCGCTGTTAATGATGGTTTGGGTGGCATTGCTACTCAGAACTACACCATACAAGTTAGCGCTACTCTTTCTAACTTTGCCCCGATCATCAACTCTACACCTATATATTTGGCAGCAGTTGGTAGTCCTTACCAGTATCAAATACAAGCCACCGACCCCGATGCTGGCGACAACTTGACTTACCAGCTAATTTCCGGGCCAGCTGACATGACTATTAACTCCACTACTGGTTTGTTAACCTGGTTGTCTCCTATCGCTGGTAATTATAAAGTTGTTCTTGAAGCAGTCGATAATCATGGAAAGTCCGCAACACAAGCATTTACTTTGACTGCACAAGTCAATAATGCACCTGTTATTAAATCTAACCCACTGCTAACAGCAACCCCTGGCAGTACTTATAGCTATGATGTAATTGCTACAGATGCTGATGGCGATCGCTTGACCTACTCCCTCGACCAAGCATCCCGTGATTTGGGTATTACCCTCGATGCTTTGGGGCGCTTGCGATGGACACCAACTGCTAATAATGTTGGCACTCACCATGTTGTCTTAACTGTCAGTGATGGCGTTGTGTCCAGACCACAGGAGTATAACCTTGTGGTGGCAGCTGACACAGAAGCTCCGAAAGTTAGACTCATTGCAAATTACGATGTAGTTGACCCTGGCGAAACTATCATTTTCCAGGCAAGGGCTACAGATAATATTAGGGTTGCTGGGCTAAGATTGTGGATCAACGATACACCAGTAGTGCTGGATGGCAATGGCATAGCGCGATTCACTCCTAGCGAGGCAGGAACAGTGATAGCCAGAGCGATCGCTACAGATACAGCAGGCAATCCTTCTCAAGAAGTCACCTTTAATGTACTGGTACGCGACCCTGATGATGTCGCTGCTCCCGAAGTAAGTCTTGATTTGGGAGATAATGCTGGGAAACTAATTACCGCTCCCATTGAGATTAAAGGGTCGATTTCAGACGATGGAGAAATAGACTACTACCGCCTATTAGTCGCGCCTATTAATGGTGGTGAATTCAAAGAAATTGCCTTTGTTAATGATCCAGGTGCGATCGCTAACGGTGTTCTCGGTAAATTTGATCCGTCGCTGTTGCAGAATGACAGCTATATCCTGCGCCTGGAAGTTGCCGATAACGGTGGGCACATTAGTTATGTAGACGAGGTGATTGATGTTGCTGGGGATTTGAAGCTGGGGAATTTCAGACTGTCGTTTACGGATCTTGTTGTTCCGGTAACAGGAATACCTATAATCCTAACACGGACGTATGACAGTCTAAATTCTGGTAGCACAGATGACTTTGGATACGGTTGGCGGATGGAATTCAGAGACACTGACCTGCGGACTTCTCTGCGTCCACCCAGCGAAGACAGCCAACTTGTGGGCTACCAGAATCCTTTTAAAAATGGCACTAAAGTATACATAACTCTCCCTGGTGGGAAACGAGAAGCATTTACATTTAAGGCCAAGCAAGTCGAGCAAGTCGATGGTGGCTCTTTACTCTATTTTTCTAAGTATTTCTATCAGCCAGAATTTGTTGCAGACAAAGGTGTAACCAGTACATTGACCGTTGAAAGCAATTTCATCACCAAGCAACAAGATGCCGACGAATTCTACGGCTTCCAAGGAAACCCCTACAATCCTGCCGATCCGCTATTTGGTGGCAAGTATAAGTTAACCACGAAAGAAGGGGTGGTATATGAAATTGATGCCGCAACGGGCGATTTGCTCACTGTTACTGACACTAATGGGAACAAGTTAACCTATACAGATGCGGATATTACTAGTTCTACGGGGCAGAAGATTACGTTTGGCAGAGACGCGCAGGGCAGAATTGCGACGGTGACTGACCCGGCTGGTAAGCAAATTCGGTATGATTACAATGCTCAGGGTGATTTAGTTAGTGTTACAGACCGTGAGGGGAATACTACAAAGATGGAGTATGACCAAGAGCGATCGCACTACCTCGACAAAATCATCGATCCCTTGGGCAGGACTGGTGTCAAGAACGAGTACGGTGATGATGGGCGGTTGAAGTATTTGGAAGATGTTAACGGTCAGAAGGTGGAAATGTCCTATGACCCCAACAACTCCAGGCAGGTGGTTAAAGATACACGCGGTTACTCTACAACCTACATCTACGACGAACGTGGAAATGTCCTGCAAGAAATTGATGCTAAGGGAGGAATTACCACACGCACCTATGACAATGACAATAATCTGCTAAGTGAAACTGATGCAGATGGTATCACAACTGAGTATACCTATGACAATCGCAGAAATCTGCTGACGATTAAAGACGAAGATGGCAACATTACTCGCATGACCTATAACAGTAGAGGTCAAGCAAATAATATTGTTTCGCCAACAGGTTTAACGACTAGTGCCAAGTACGATCTGCGTGGCAATTTAATCGAAAGCATTGATACAGATGGCTTAAAAACAACTTATACATATAATGCACAAGGTCAACTGCGTTTCCAAACTGCACCAGATGGTCAAGTCACAGAGTTTGACTATGACAATTCAGGGCGTATTAGCCGCATGGTTGATAGCCGAGGTAATGAGGTTAAAGCAGATTATGACCTCAACGGCAGAATTGAAAAAGCGACAACCTCATTCATCCTGAACGGCCAAACATACAGTCAATGGATGGATTACGACTATGACGATAATGGTCGAACCATTGCCAGCAGAACTTCTCAAGGTAATAGCCAATCGATGAGCTATGACGCTCTTGGGCGTGTTTCCTCAATGACTGATGTATTCGGGAACGTCACCTCCTACCGCTACGATTTACAGGGAACAGTTGGACAAGCCAATATTTTAACTACACCTGGATCAGTCGTCGCTCGAATAGATGAAATGACGCTGCCAGATAATACGCCTTTGGACAGCAGCGACAATCCGAAAGTTATCAAGAAGTACGACCAAGCTAATAATTTAATCGCAGAAATATCACCAACTGGGTTAGAAACACGCTACATCTACGATGAATTAGGTCGTTTAGCAAAGACTATTCTACCTGATTTAACACCCGATAACTGGGACGACAACCCAGCAGTAAAAACTGAGTATTCAGCCGCAAGTCGCGTCAAAGCCCAAACTGATGTTTATGGTAATCGGAAAGAATATTTCTACAACGACCTGGGTCAGCTAATTCGCTTAAAGGATGTTCTCACCAATGACACCACCTATACCTATACCAAAGGTGGACAGATTGAGACGGTGACTGATCCCCGCCTTCGCACTACACGCTATGTTTACGATGATAAGGCGCGACTTAAAGAAACAGTTTTCTTCGATAACTCTCACTATCAAGTAAGTTATGACGAGTTGGGACGGGTCAAAACTGAAACGAATGAACTCAATCAAACAACCACTTATGAATACGATGCTTTCAGTCAAGTAAGCGCAGTCATTAATGCTCTGAATCAACGAACAGAGTTTGAATACGACCAACGCAAAAATCTAGTAAAAGTCACTGATGCCCTTGGTCACTCTACCCGTTACAAGTATGACCAATATGCCCAGCAGGTAGAAACTCTCTTCAATAACGGCGATAAAGTTTCAATCGATTATGACCAATTTAGCCGAGTCACTAGTGTTACAGATGAGAATTTAAATACCACTAAGTACACCTACGACAATCTCAGTCAACTAACTCAAGTTGAACAAGCTAATCAAGCAAAAACAAAATATACCTACAATAATCTCGGTCTTTTAACTCAAACTCAAGATGCAAATCAAAATATCACTCAGTATGAGTATGATGACTTTTATCGCTTAACGGCAACAATTTTGCCGATGGGTCAGCAGAATCAAACTGTCTACGATAAATTTGGGCAAGTCAGTAGTCAAAAAGATTTCAATGGCGACACCATTAACTATAGCTACGATTCCATAGGTCGCCTCCAACAAAAGACCTTCACAGACCCCAGAGTTGCAACAGTCTCTTACACTTACGATTCAATTACATCCCAGTTGAAGACTGTGACGGATGGACGTGGGGTAACACAGTACAACTATGACCAGCGCGATCGCTTATCCAAAATTATTCAACCCGATCAACAATTTGTTAGCTACGGCTATGATTTGTTAAGCAATGTTACGTCCTTGACCACTCAAGCAGGAACCACTAGCTACGGTTACGACAAGCTCAATCGTTTGGATACTGTTAAAGATGGCACACGACTCTTAGCAGATTACGATTATGATGCTGTTGGCAATTTAATTCAAACTAAGCTGGCTAATGGTTCTGTTGAATCACGGCAATATGATACACGCGATCGCTTAACCCAAGTGACGACAAAGAATGTCACAGGTACAATATTCTCTGACTTTAAATATACCCTTGATGCAGTCGGAAACCGTAAGAAAGTAGAAGAATACTCTGGTCGCAGTGTTGATTATACTTACGATTCGCTCTATCGCCTGACGGAGGAAAAAATTACTGATGCCACAGCAGGGAACCGTACTCTTGGCTACTCCTATGACTTAGCAGGTAATCGTTTAAACAAAACTGATTCCCTGGAAGGTTTAACTACCTACAGCTATGATGCCAATAATCGACTCAAGGATACAACCCAAGGTAGCGTAGTCACAAACTTTACTTACGATAATAACGGTTCACTCAAGCAACATGCTGATGGTAGCCAGACAATTAACTACGATTGGATTAATGACGGGGAAAATCGTCTGATTGGGGTGACTAGTTCTTCTGCAACTGGTATTTCCCAACAGCAGTATATCTACGATGCCTTTGGTAGCCGAGTTGCCACTATATCTGATGGGGTAAGAACTAATTACTTGGCTGCACCGATTTGGGATTTACCCCAAGTGTTGATGGAATATGACGAGTCCGGGGAAATCACGACTGATTATACATTAGGCATGGGATTGGTGCGATCGCGCCATGATGGTCGAGAAGGTTTTTACCACACTGATGGGCTGGGTTCAACTAGGCTAATTACTGATAATGTTGGTTTGATTACCGACCGCTACACCTATGATGCCTTTGGTGGATTGTTAGATCATACAGGTACTTTTGGCAATTCCTTCGGGTTTGCAGGTGAACAACGGGATGCTGCAACTGGGTTGGATTATCTACGGGCGAGGTATTATGACTCCAGTTTGGGACGGTTTATCTCCAAGGATGAGTTTCCTGGGTACTTAAACGACCCCTACAGTCAACATGATTACCAGTATGCTCACGCGAATCCGGTGAGATATACCGACCCCACTGGCTATTTCACTACTTTAGGAGATGTAATGGCTGCTGTTACCCTTGCAGGGCAATTAGCTACATTTAGCGGTATTGGTTTTGGAGCCGGTTACGTTGCGGGAGCAGCAGCAAGTGGCGCAAGCCTTGCAGAAATAGGGGGTATGTTTGGTGAATGGGGTGCGGGTTTTGCCAGTGGTGTATCTGGTGGTTTCTTAACTGATGTATATGAATTCACTACCGGTCAGAAGATTGAACCAAAACACGCCATGCTCTACAACGCTGGTAATGTTACTGGGATTGGCGTGTCCTTCTTGACAGGGATGAAAGCTGCAACCTGGGCAAAGACTGCAATGGGCCCCCTCAAGTGGGTAGCAGCAGTGAATACTGGGCTTGATGTATATGGTGCAGGTAAAGCTACGAATAACCTTTACCAGAGCTATCAAGATAACGGGAAGTTTGAACGAGAAGATGCTTGGAACTTACTAGCTTATGTACCCTTTGTGGGAGCAGTGTTAGGTGTAGCGAAATTCTTTGCTGCTAATAAAGTAGCCAATGCTGCTGCTGAGGGGATAGATGACGCACTCGGTGCTAAAAATGTCGGAACCACAATTAAGAATTGCTTTGTTGCTGGTACAGAAATTCTAACTACTGAAGGTATCAAGAATATTGAGGATATTAAGATTGGCGATTGGGTAATCGCTGATGACCCCACTACTCCAGGGGAGATTGAGGCACGGCAGGTAACGGATACTTTTGTTAGGGAAACGACTGCTTTGGTTGACTTGTATGTTGATGGGGAGGTGATTTCTACTACTGGAGAACATCCTTTCTGGACACCTGATAAAGGTTGGGTGGAAGCAAAAGATTTAGAAGTTGGGAGTTTATTACAGACGGAAGACGGCAGGGTTATTGATGTTGATAAGATTGAGAAACGCGAGGGGCAGTTCCAGGTTTATAACTTCAAGGTTGAGGGCTTTCATACCTATTTTGTTTCAGATTTAGGTATTCTAGTTCATAATGCTGATTGTGAGGATGTAGCTAAACTCTATAAAAGAGAGATGAAAGGTGGTATGCGAGTACAAATATCTTCTAAGAATGGTGAGTTCCTAAAAGATCCTAAAGATAGTGGTTGGTTTAATCATACAGTTTTTGTGAAAAAAGGGATGGTTTATGACCCTATGGGTATGGGAGACTTAAAGGGCGTTGATCTACCAAATCGCTCATCTCTAAATTGGAGAGATTTCGAGAATTTTGACGCAAATCCAACTCCGTGGTCTGATTGGTTAGAGGCATATGGTGGTCGAGAACGGCTCAATTTCAAAATAGATCGAAGTCCATGGGAAAATATAGATTAGAATTGTTTTCTCCAGAGTGCCTCGACCAATTCCAACCGAGTAAAACTTGAATGTATCTATTTTATTCATTAGGATATTACAAACTTGTTAAATCTTTAGATAAGGAATATAGCTATGCATCAAAAACTCACAGAATTAATCAATCTGTGTAAAAAACCTACCATCGAGCTACTTAGAGAGGCACTTTTGTGCAGACAAGAACTTTCTGAATCTGAAAGTAATTTCATTACATATATGGCTGGATTTTCCCATCATGAATTTGCAGAAAGTTTATTTTCAGATTTTAATTTATTTTTTTTAGAAGGGACTTCGATATTTTTTGATAGAGAAAATAATAAATTTCACTTCAAAATATTATTAAATGACCAATCTCATTACTGTAGTAAGTTACACATGGGAAGGATAGAGCGTGATTACAACTCTCCAATGTTTGGGAGTCGCATGGCTTTCAGGGATAAAAATGGTTTATACATCGATAGCCTTGGAAAGCAGCTACGCGGATGTTCTGGAGAACAGGTAAGAGCATACATCGCACAAGGAACATCAGGTATAGCTGAAAACGTGGTGTCTTATCAAAGAGATTTGCAAAGTTATTGCTTAGTTACTCATTTCGTTGCAGCAGCTGAACCTAATGTAGATATCAATGTGAAAACTGTTTTCAGCAGAGTCACAGCGTGCATTTTTGTGAACCCTTCGGAAGAATCTTTCTATAGAAATCTGTCACTTTATCAATTTCAACATCGAGCCGAGCTATACCCATTACTAAAAAGTATATACTGGTATGTCATAGATGCCATACAGCCTGAAAAGGTTACAGATTTTCTGCACAAAATTAAAGCTGATTTTAAACTAATGCAATATGTTGGTGCAAAGCATGACTATCTTCAAGAAGTCCTACCAGAGATTGAGACAATGGTATTAGAAATTCTTTCCCGTAGTAGGGTTGAGCAAAGCAAAACTCAACATTAATATCTTAAAAATCTTGTTTTCAAGGAAGATGGAAAAACGAAAATATAATAATGATTATTCAACCTGGGAATTAAGCTTGGCATCAACGCATATTTTCTAAAAATCCAACTTAACCTTTTCTTTTAGTAGTGGCTAATGTGTAGACGTAGACGTGAGGCGGCTTGCCATAGATATCGCTACTCATTCCACTTCATCAACACCCCATCCACAATCGCAATCCCCCACTGCGGAAACTTCGCCAGCAACTTTTTAATCACAATTTGCAAAGCCGGATCATCATTCCAGCATTCCTGCAAAAAGTCAAAGCCCGGATTCTCCCTTGAATTCGCCGCTCGATTCAGTTTTTCTCTTCTTACAGGTCGCATATTTGACCGCGCAACAATCGCCTCATGCGACCACTTTTCAGCACTGGGGACAGGCGCGGTGGAACTTTCGCCCTCATGAACTGCTTTGACTTCTCCACCTGAAACTGAATTTTCAACTAACAACGAAGTGGGATTATCCTGTTCTACCTCCTCTTGTGTTTGATTAGCGATCGCAGCAGACTTGGACTGTTGTGCTTCCGGTTTCCTCCCTTCCTTGCAAGCTGCCACAAACACGGCTTCCGTTGACTTGACTCCCTTCCTAGTGCGTAACGTTTCTTTGAGATAGGCGATCGCACAGTTTTAGAATGAGCCAGTGGCAAAGATAACTTTATTTCTTTAGTTCGGTTCCACTCTCAAATAAAATTGTGTAGCTACAAACTTAGTATCTCTCTTGGTTGGATCTGCGTTTTCTACTACCTCAGTTTTACCTACAGCAATCAAACCTTGATCGAAAATTTCGTTTGTTGCTGCGTCAAGTTGTTTTTGTGCTGCACCTGTTTGACTCAAGTCGATTGACGAAACTGGAGAAGTTTTCGGCTTATTTAGAACCAGATTATCTGTGGAGAAGCAAGGAGTTGTGATGCAGCGAATGCCATTGTCTTTTAGTGCCACAAAAGTACCTTTTGCTGGGGCATTTGTTGCAGCATAAAAGGCTTCTTTTACTCTCAAATTCCCAAATTCACCGAATCCAGGAAATGTTACTGGAAGGATGTTACCTCTGAGAATCACCCGGCTACCATCATCATTTTGAATTTTTATTAGTTCGTAAGGTGGGACTTTCAGGGAGTTCCAATCAATTGCAGACACATAACATTCGGAGCGAAAAACACCATCTAAACAAGGAGTCGCTTTCAAGTTGACAAGCTTTATAAAATATCCACCGCATATTGGAGAAGCACATCTGCGAAAATCTCTGCGTACCGTGTAATATCCCCATTGGGGAAACTCTTGATTTTCGACAGTGGCGGCAACAGAATTAGTAGTCTCTGGAGCAGAAATATTTTGCGCCGATACTTTGGAGACAAATCCGTTGGTGACTATTATTACACCTAATAGAGGAATAATTGAGGCTTTATAGTTCAATGATTGTTTGTTCATGGTAGTTTTCGATTTTATTTGAGGGTTAAATACCTTTGTTAAGAGCAGAGTTGACAGCATTTCTGGCAAAACCTGACAGAATACCTGTACACAAGCTCGTAATTAGGCAAAGTAGATTGGACTACCATAACTCTTACATTACTGACAATAGGTTAAAAAACCTTACGGGAAACCTTAAAGGAATTTTAAGGACTCATTGTTTTTGCCAACTTTGTTCCAGAATCACCTGAGTGTACGTCTAATCTCTGCATTTAGCCAAACCTGCGATGGCGCGAGCGCCCGCCGGAGGCGATCGCACAAGAACAACAAAAGCCGACTTAATATTCTGCTTGTAGGCAATCACAGTAAGCACAAGCGCACTAGGTCAGAAATCTTGTGTTACAGTTCGTAAAAGTCCATACTGAAGCTGTATGTAACATAACCCCTCGTTTTTATAAGCCCAGCCATGCCCCAAGACTTCTCTCGCCAAAATCTCAGAGGTCGTTCATTCAAAGGTCAAAACCTTGAGGGCGCAAATTTTACTGGTGCAGATATTCGAGGTGCAGATTTTACTAATGCTACTTTAATAGGAGCAAACTTTAGCCATTCTACTGCTGGACTGCAAAAGCATTGGACTATTTTTTTAGTCTATATTTCGTTGTTGCTATCAGGAATATCGGGATTTTTCTCAGTCTTTACTGGAGCGTTAATAGTTTTTATATTTGACAATTCATCAAGTCTAGAAAATCAGATTGGTGGCTGGACTGCCTTAATAGTAGTAATTGTTGTTTTTATAGTTATCCTTCGGCAAGGATTAAACTCAGCCATTGCCATCGCCATCGCCATTGCCATCGCCATCACCACAGCCATTACCGGAGCCATCACTGGAATCATCATCGCTATTGCCATCGCCATTGCCATTGCTGGAGGCGGACGCGAAGCCGAAACCGGAACTTTCATTTACGGAAACAACACCATCACCGGAACTGTCACCCCTAGCAACGGTATGTATGGATACATCGCTGGAGCAGGAGCCATCACCGCAGCCGTCACCGGAGCCATCACTATTGCCATCACTGGAGCCATCGTTGGAGCTATCGCTATCACCGCAGCCATCACTATCACTGGAGTCATCACCGGAACCATTATCATCGCCATCACCGGAGTCATTGCCGGAGCCATCACCGCAGCCATCACTGGAGTCATCACCACTGCCATCACTGGAGTCATCACCATTGCCATCGCTGGAGCCGGAGCTTTATTTAGTGCTTACATTGCTTGGAGAGCAATGAAGGGAGATAAAACATATTCTTTGATTCGGAACATCGCTGTTGCTTTTGCAGCGAGTGGTGGTACCAGCTTTCGCAATGCCAATTTAACTGATGCTAACTTCACATCTGCCATACTTAAAAGTACAGATTTTAGAAAAGCTAATTTAACTCGTACCTGTTTCAATAAAACTAAAAAACTTGAACGTGTTCGCCCAGGCACAACTTACCTGCAAAAAGCACAAGTGGTAAGCGTGTTAGTAACAGGTCAAAAACCAGAAAAAAACTTTGACCGTCAGGACTTACGCGGGGTCAATTTTCAAGGAGCTAATTTAGTAGATGCCAGTTTTATTGGTGCAGACTTGAGCCAAGCCAACTTACGAGATGCAGATTTATCCAGAGCGAAATTAGTACAGACACAACTTGACGGCACAGACTTTACAGGTGCAACTCTCAGAGGAGCATACATTCAAGATTGGGGCATTACCATTGAAACCAAATTTGATGGGGTACGGTGTGAATACGTTTATATGCGACTCCCCACAAACGATAATCCTGACCCTTTCCGCAAACCCGATAACAATCAAGAAGTGTTTGCAGATGGCGAGTTTGGAGATTTCATTAAACCAATCTTCGACACACTCGACCTGTACCATAATCAAGGTGTTGACCCCAGAGCGATCGCCATTTCGTTTAAGCAGCTAGCTGAAAATCACCCAGAAGCAGATTTGCGGATTGTAGGCATGGAAGTGCGAGGTGAGGACAAGTTTTTGCTCCGTGCCAAAACAGCGATCGCAGCCGATAAATCGCAACTGAGTGCGGAGTATTTCGCTACTTATAATCAGCTAAAAGTTCTGGCAGAACAAGAAGTTAAAGCACTAATCGCTGAAAAAGATAGCAGAATCACTGATTTACAGAATATGGTAGTGACAGCACTACAGCGTCCCAGCTTTTATGCCCAAACTTATCAAAACCAAGGAGATACTATCATGCCAGAAGGTTCTAAAAAGCAATCTAATTTTGATCTCAAAGGCGCTCAATTCGGTGGTGGTCTAGTCAATGCTGACACTGTAAACGCCCAACAAATCGGTGGCAACATCACCAACTACTCCACTGAGGAAAAGCAGAATCTTGCAGAAGCCGCAGCAGAGATTCAGCAGCTTCTCAATCAGTTAGGGCAGAGTTACCCTACTAGCACTCCACTAGAAAAACAGATAGCAGTCACGGAAGCACTCAAGCAAATCGACAGTAATCCCACTTTGAAAGCGCGGGTAATTGGGGCGTTGAAAGCTGGTGGAACTGAAGCATTAAAGGAATTAGTGGATCATCCTCTTGTCAATATACTTTTGGCAACTTTAGAAGGGTGGCAGGATGCTGAATAGTTCAGTCGTTACAGGGGAAGCAGAGGAGAACTAGTGATGGCGAATGAGGAGCATTTGGCAATACTGACCAAAGGGGTGGAGGTTTGGAATGAGTGGAGGAAGAAAAATTCAAATGTAATTCCTGACCTCAGCGAAGCTAACTTTAGCAAGTATAATTTCAGTAAAATTGACCTTTCTAAAGCTATCCTGGTTAAAACCGATTTTAGCGACACTAACCTGTTTAATGCTAACCTTTTTATCGCTAACGTTAAAGATGCTAACTTTAAAAATTCTAACCTTTTTAGAGCTGACCTTAGAGATACTAAGCTTGGTGAAGCAAACCTTAGTTACGCTACTTTAGCCGGAGCTATACTTAGACGAGCTATTCTCTCTGGAGCCAATCTTAGCAAGCATAAACTTATTAGAGCTGACCTAACCAAGGCAGACTTAAGTGATGCAGACCTTAGTAATGCTGATCTGCGTGGAGCATGTTTGAGTAGGACTCAAGCTTTAGGAACAAATTTAACAGGAGTTAAACTTACAGGTGCGTGTTTGGAAGATTGGCATATTAACAAAGCTACAAAACTAGATAATATTGATTGTCAGTATATTTACTTGAGTATTGATAAACAAGAACGCTGCCCCTATAGCGGAAACTTTTCTTTGGGAGAGTTTACCAACTTATTCCAAAAAACTTTAGAAACGATTAACTTAATTTTCCGCAACCGTATTGACTGGGATGCTTTCGCCTACTCGTTCAAAAAGTTAGAAGTTGAAAACCAAGGCGCTCAATTAGATGTCCAAAGCATTGAAAAGAAGGGCGACGGTATCCTTATAGTCAAAGTAGCTGTTGCCCCTGATGCAGATAAAGCGAAAATCCACAGCGATTTCATGCAGGGCTATGAATTTGCGGTTAAGGCATTAGAAGCGCAGTACCAAGCAAGACTTGAAGATAAGGATGCTCTAATTGTTAGGCAGGAAACTCAGATTAACCGCCTATTTGACATAGTGGAACAGCAAGGGTCAGTTCAAAAAGCTCTGGCAGAAAATCCAAGGAAAGTTTCTAACTACAATATGCAGAATCCGCAGTTTGCAAGTGGCATAGTGGATGCTAACAATATTGATGCAGACCAGATAGGTGGTAACATTCAGAACAAAGACGCTTAAGAACGCTCAAGCAAAACCCATGCCGGACTCAGAAGAACCAAAGCAAGCTGACAACAACGACTTACGCAATGCCCAATTTGGCGGCGGGTTGATTAACGCTGACACGGTAAACGCTGGCAGAATTGGCGGCGATATTCTGAATTTTTTCTTTGGGCAGCAGACAACACCAGTAGGCAACCCTGCTCGACCAAAGAACGAGCGCATACTACTTGCCGCAGTTAAGGAAGAAGTGACCTTACGGTTAAGGCAATCTCTACACAATGCCGTGCTGATTAATCTAGGGAAAGAATCACAACCGCAACAGGTAAAACGCCCTTGGGATGCTGAGATAAAAATTGGCTTAAAGCCTGCTGTTCTTCTCCCAGATACCACAACAATTTTATCAGTTTTTGACTCCCAGGAAATTGCAGGTAAACTATTAATTTTAGGTGCGCCAGGCGCAGGTAAGACGACTACACAATTAGAACTGGCTCAAGCTTTAGTTATCCGTGCAGAAGAACAACCTGATTACTTCGTTCCTGTTTTATTCAACTTGTCTTCTTGGAAAGATGACCGACAATCTATAGCTGATTGGTTAGTGGCAGAACTTAAATCTAAATATGGTGTTTCAGCAAAACTTGGTAAAGAGTGGATAGACAGCCAAAAATTACTACTATTGCTTGATGGTTTAGATGAGCTTGGGCCAGTATGGCAAGAACCTTGCATTAGAGCAATTAATAAATTGCTACAGGGAGAATGTCGCCCTCAGTTTATAGTAGTGTGTAGCCGCACCGAAGAGTATACTAGCTATAAAACTCGCCTTAAACTTAATGGGACTGTATGCTTACAGCCTCTAACTACCAATCAAATTTACACGTATCTTGTTGAGGTTAATCATGCAGATTTACACGTTTTAATTAACAAACAACCAGATTTATTAGAATTAATTAAGATTCCTCTGTTGCTAAGTATTGTTGTCTTAGCTTACCAAGAGATATTTATAAATTCATGGGAAAATATGACGGAGGAACGTTGGAATAGCATGACTGCCGAAGCTGGGGATAAAATGCAATCCATCGATTCTTTCAATTTTCAATATTTACTAATATCGTATATTCGCCGGATGCTAGCATGGGATATTGATAGCAAGGTATATACTAATCAGAAATTTCCTACAACTCAACAAACTAAATTATGGCTTACTTGGTTAGCTCAACAATTAGACAGAGAAGCACAAACAGAGTTTCTTTCAGAGAGTATTCAGCCTACTTGCTTAAATAAATATATCCAAAAATGGGTATATCGCATCATATTTATGCTAAATATTTGGCTAACTTCAGGGGTAATTGGTTTTGTATTTGGAAGTATAAGTTTTGGCTTTTTTAAGGGTATAGCGTTAGGATTATTTTTTGCTTTTATAGTTACTTTTAATCTAATCTCTTCATCTTTCTCTAATTTTATTTTTACTAAATACAACAGCAACACTTACAATTTAGGCAAAGTTAGACAAAGAATATTAGATTATTCGTCAGTTTTATTAAGAGATAGTTTTAGATTTAATATTGATGAACCTATTTCACCGATAGGATATGTACATTGGTCATTTAAAAAAGTATTCAACATATTGCTAATTAATTTAGGGCAAGGAGTTTTAATTTGTTGCTTTTTAATTTCTGCTTTTCAGGAAACCGTAATCGGTGGATTGATTTTCGTTTCTGTTTTTATCATAGTTAATCTATTGATTTCAGGTTCGGGGATATTTGAGAAACCAGATATAGAAAATAAAACAGTCTTCAATCAAAGCGTTAAGCAATCAATAAGAATTTCTGGATTAGTTGCTGTTTTTACTTGCCTCAGCTTTATAATTCTTTTTTGGATTAATAGAATTTGGAAAACTACCACTATAACTGAATTGTTCCTAATTTTTGGCTTACTACTCGGTGTATTTCGCTGGCAAGCTACTGGTGGATTATTTTGCATTCAACACTTCTCTTTACGTCTCGTTCTGTACTTCAACGGCTACATTCCCTGGAACTACTCCCGCTTCCTCGACTACTGTACCGAGCGTATGTTACTCCAGCGTGTCGGCGGTCGCTACCGCTTCATCCACAAACTGCTGCAAGACCACTTCGCCCAAATGGAGTTTAGGCGGGATTGAGCCAGATTTTGCACCTGTTGACGTACAAGGTATTGGTGATTATATTGACAATGATAACGCTTAAAACTGCCTAAACTGAACTATGTCAGACTCAAAAGAATTAAATCAAGTCATCAATAACGACTTACCTAACTCTCAGTTTGGTGGTGGTTTAATTAATGCTGAGTCTGTAAATGCTGAAAAAATTGGTGGAGATATCTACAATATTTACCTTGAAAAGCAGCAGGAGGCATTAGATAGGCCAGCCCCATCACCAAATCAACAGCAGCGATCGCAATCCCAAAGAGATGTACTAGAAAAAACTTACACAATCCAAAGCCGGAAAGTAGCTAGTATAAGAAACGCATGGGTAATTGAGACAGATCCATCCCGCAAGTTTCAATATGAACAACAGCTTCAGGAAGAAGAACGCATACTTAAGGAGCTTGGTAAAAAGCTAGATGCAATTGAACAACAGTTACAAGCTACAAGAAATTATACAAAAGGACATGAGCATAATCAAAAATTAACTAAGGAAGCAGATTCTTATTTTGAGCCGCCAGAACCGGATAACGAAAATACTTCTACTGATATTACTGCAAATATGATCGAGAAACTGAAAAAGTTGAAACCTGAAGCAATTGTCAATTCTTGTAGTACTCATCAAGAGGCACTTTCATTAGTTAATGATTTGTGGTTTGAAGGAACGAAAATAGCTAAGAAAGGACGACTTTCAGAAGCTGTCTTTTTACTCGAATTTGGTATTGCTATTGCTAAGATTCTTGATAATATCATTTTATGGCTAGCAATCGACAAAGATTTAGAATTTATAAAAGCTAAACTGCATTAGCAAAGCTGTAGAGATGAATTAGAATTGTTAGCTTAAGCTCGCATTGAATTCACTTCTAATGTAACTTACAGATGGCATAGCCAGTACAAATACTGTTAATAGAGAAGAAATAAATAGTAGCATTTATAACAATAGCTTTTAAACCGCTAAACCCAACTCATGCCCGACTCCCAAGACCCAAAGCAAGTTAACAATAATGACTTATCCAATGCTCAGTTTGCTGGAGGTTTGGTTAATGCTCACACGGTAAATGGGCGCATAGGTGGTGATATCTATAATATTTACACTGGACAGCCTAGCCAGAAAATAGGAATTGACTGGCATCAAGTTAGCTCATTCCTTTTAAACGAGCAGCAGCGACTCACCACAAATCCGCTAACATTGGGCGAGGGGATTACCTACCGAACCGAGCAGGTATATGTGCCATTGGGACTGGTAGAGCGGAAAAAGCAGAGTCGGCGAAGAGAGGATGTTTCACCAGAGAAAGGTTCGGAGCTTTACTGCGAAACAGAAATTACCCAAACGTTTGAGAATAAGCAGTTTCTAGAGCAGGTACTTAAAGATAGACAAAGCCCTAAAAGTCAGGGAAGACGCATTGCGATTATTGGAGAACCAGGGACGGGTAAAACAACCTTATTGCAGCAGATTGCTCAATGGGTATCTAAGGAGATAGAACAGTCGATTGTGATTTGGGTATCGCTGGCTGAGTTGCGATCGCGTGAACTGGAATCATATTTGCTAGAGGTATGGTTGCAAGCGGTAGCCCGGCAAACTGGACAAGCTCAAGCATCTACCCAAGTTCAAGATGATTTTGTGGCTCAGTTTAACCAGGGGTTGGTGTGGCTGTTGCTGGATGGCGCTGATGAAATGCAAACGACTGTAGGAAATCCTTTAGGAGAGATTGAGCAGCAAATCCGCACGGGAAGTTTGCTACAACAGGCGCGAATTGTGGTTTCCTGTCGCTTAAATGTTTGGGATGCTAGTAGTAATGCCCTACATTCTTTCGATAACTACCGCACCCTGGAGTTTTCCTATCCCCAACAGGTAGAACAGTTTATTGGAAATTGGTTTGGCTGTTTACCATCACTGAAAACTTACATTGGGCAACAGTTATGTGTGGCGTTAAGGGAACCAGGGAAAGAGCGAATTCGAGATTTGGTGAAAAATCCGTTACGGCTGACGCTGTTGTGTTTCAGCTGGTATTTGGATAATGGGAAGTTACCACAGACGAAAGCAGAGTTGTACGAGCAGTTTGTAATGGACTTTTATGAATGGAAGAAGGGGCAGATAACAAGAGAGCAGCGTAAGCAGTTGAATGCAGCTTTAAAAGAACTGGCGCGGGAGGCGATTGATAAAGAAGCAACGCGGTTTCGACTGCGGCAGCAATTTGTATGTAATTATTTGGATGAGCCGGATGATGCAGATTCCTTATTTGCGATGGCGTTACGGTTGGGATGGTTGAATAAAGTGGGGGTGGAGGCAGAGAATCCTAGAAGAGCAGTGTATGCATTTTTTCACCCGACATTTCAGGAGTATTTTGCTGCATTAGCGATTGAGAACTGGGAGTATTTTCTAAATCACATTCCTGAAAACCCAAGTGATCCTGATGCCAGCTATAGAGTTTTTGAAGCACAGTGGAGAGAGGTTATTTTTCTGTGGTTCGGACGAGAGAATGTGTCCAAGCAACAGAAGAAAAATTTTATTAAGTCTTTAGTAACATTTGAAGATGGATGGGAAAATTTTTATAAGTATCGAGCATATTTTATTGCTGGTGTAGCAATTGCCGAATTTCAAGATGATAGCTTATTTCATGAAATTCAAAATGCTTTTCTTCAAGGAGAAATAGCCTTTAACAAAGATATTTTAATGTCTAGTAAATTTACTCAAGACTTTGATAAATATCGAAATAGTTTTCAAGCGCTTCCTGGTTATTCAGAGTTACTAAGCTATGAAAATACTAATCAAATCGTTTCTAACATTGCTATACTTGCGTTTGGTCATTATTACACAGATATAAACAAAGGATGGCGTAACTTTTTGATGCCTTTTGGATTTCAAGAAGCCAAAATAGCTTTACAGCAGACTGATCGCAATAGAGTAATTACTCTTTTATGCTGGCTAATCAAAAACAAGCAGCCTAAAGACACAGCTAATTCATCTAATTTAATTATAGAGGAAGCCGCTAGAATGTTAGGTAAAATTGGTGGAAATAACCAAGCTGCTGTCAACTCGTTGGAGTTTTTAGCTAAAATAACTAAAGAAGAAACTCTTCTTTGGATAGTTGCAGATAGCTTAGGAAAAATCAATCCTGGTAATAAAATAGCACATGAAGTACTAAAGAAGCTAATACAGAATGCCAAGCATGAACATACCCGTAAAATAGCAGCTTGGAGCTTAGGAAAAATCAATCCTGGTAATTCAGTTGCCATAAATGCACTGGTCAATATGATTCAATCTCCTAAAGAGAATGGCAACAGGCTAAATGCTATTTTGTATTTAAAGGAAATTGACCCTAACAATCAAAATGTGATAAACATTTTACTGCAATTACTACAAGCATCTCAAACTTTACAAACTCGTTGTGAAGCGGCTATTTGCTTAGGAGAATTTGAATATAATAAAGAAATTGCGATTAAAGTGCTAGAAGAGATAGCACAAAATGAATCAATAGCGTTAAGAGTAGCTATACATTTAGCAAGTATTGACCCTAATAATCCTACTGTAACTAATATTTTAGAGCAAAATATTTCCAACATTAATCGAGAAATAAATTGTATATTCGCTGCTGAAACTTTAGGTAGGCTTAAACCTAACAATCAGCTTTTGATAAAAGCATTAGAGTACATTATTCAAACAACTAAAGATGAACACATCTGTCAGATGGCTGCTGGAGTTTTAGGCAAAATAAATCCTGGCAATGAAATTGCATTTAGAGCTTTAATTCATTTAATACAAACTTTCCCTTACGACCCTGTACATTTAAGGGTTGCCGAAACATTAAACAAAATCCTAGTACAAAATCAATGCCTAGAAGTTGTTAAAGAATTAAAGATTTATTTATTTAAAAAAATCGATAAAAGTGGTGACATTAATCGTTTTCTCGATTGTTACAAAGTAATCTGGTACTGCGCCCAGCTAATGCCTTATTCCAGCTTTTTTGAAGCATGGCACAGTGGATAAGATGACCTCACGATATAGCCTTACACCAGATAACCCAGACCCCCACCGTAAACCCGACAACAGGCAGGAAGTATTTGCTTCGGTTGAGTTTGGGGATTTCATCAAACCAATCTTTGACACCCTCGACCTTTACCATAGCCAAGGTGTTGATCCAAGAGCGATCGCAAACTACTATGGGTGATCACACTCATACTCTGCTGCTAATCAACAATGATCATTAACAAAGAAAGCAATTAAAGTAAGCATCACTTTACTTGACAATAAATACCATGTTACAGTCCGTAAAAGCGTATATTCAAATTGTATCCAGGGTTAACCCATGCTTTTACTAACCTAACTATGCCCTATGACTTCTCCAATCAAAATCTTCGTGGGCGCTCCTTCAAGGGACAGAACCTTGAGGGGGCAAATTTTAGTGGTGCAAATATTAGGGGAGCAGATTTTAGTAGCGCTAATCTAACAAGAGCCAACTTCAGTAATGCAAAAGCTGGATTGAAGTTAATTTGGATTTTTTTTCTACTAATACTATCTTTAGCAATATCTAGTCTTTCAGGATTTACCTCTGCTATAATTTTAAATTTTAATATATATTTTTGGCTTTCTAAAAAACTTCCTGCTGTTGTTGTTATTTGTTATTCAATATTTATCAGTCTGATACGTGGAATTCTAAATAATTTCCTTGATCCTAATATTGTTGTTATCATAAATATTTATTTACCTGTAGGAGCTATCCTAGCAGTAGCTTACTTTGGCGCTACTGCTGCTGTGGATGAACCTAAAGCAAAATTAGGAGGAGTAGCTGTAACTAATTTTGTCGTAATGGCTATTCTTACAGTACTTGTATTCAGCCAAATGGGTGAATTAGCCCAACAGACATTAATAAATACAACTCAAGCAAAAGACATACAAATTATCAAAGTTTTTGCTGAGGGGAAATGGCTTGGACGACTCGTAGGCGGTTTTTTTGGAGGATTTTGGGGTTACTTTTTTAGTCAAGCTGCAATAGAAGGAGATCCGAAGTTTTCTTGGATTTGGAAAATGTGTATTAACTTCGCCGCTAGAGGAGGCACTTCTTTTTATCAAGCAAATTTAACTGGAGCTAATTTTACTAAAGCATTGTTAAAAGGTGCCGATTTTAAAAGTGCAGTTCTGATTTGTACTTTATGGAGAGGAGCTAAATATTTAGGATTAGCCCGACTCAAAAAAACTTATCTACAAAAACCACAAATTAGAGAGCTGGTGGTTTCAGGTAATGGCGAAAACAAAATTTTTGATATAGATGTATTAAATCTTGAAGGCATTAACTTGTCAGGTGCTAATTTATCAGATGCTAGTTTTATTGGAGTTAATCTTAATTACGCTAACCTTAGTCGCACTAATCTATCTAGAATAAAGCTAAAACAAACGCAACTCGACGGTGCTAACTTTACAAGTGCAATTCTTACAGGAGCTTGTATAGAAGATTGGCATATAAACAGTACCACAACTCTTGATGACGTAATTTGCGATTATATTTATCTGCGTCAGAACCAACAAGAACGCTGCCCCAGCAGTGGTAACTTTGCCCCCGGTGAATTCACCCAACTGTTTCAAAAATCCCTAGAAACAGTTGACCTAATCTTTCACAACGGCATCGACTGGGATGCTTTCGCCTACTCATTCAAAAAATTAGAAGTCGAAAACCAAGGCGCACAATTAGATGTCCAAAGCATTGAGAAGAAGGGCGATGGTATTCTCGTCGTCCGAGTAGCTGTTTCCTCTAATGCAGACAAAGCGAAAATCCACAGTGACTTCATACAGGGCTATGAATTTGCGGCTAGGGCATTAGAGGCGCAGTACCAAGCAAGACTTGAGGATAAAGATACCCTAATTTCCAAACAGGAAACTCAGATTAACCGCCTATTTGACATAGTGGAACAGCAAGGGTCAGTTCAAAAAGCATTGGCAGAAAATCCGAGGAAAGTTTCTAACTACAATATGCAGAATCCGCAATTTGCAAGTGGCATAGTAGATGCTAATACTGTTGATGCAGACCAAATAGGTGGTAACATTCACAACAAGGACGCTTAAAAACGCTCAAGCCAAACCATGCCCGACTCACAAGACCCCAAACAAGTCAATAACAACGACTTACGCAATGCCCAGTTTGGCGGCGGGTTAATTAACGCTGGCACAGTTAATGCTGGGCAAATTGGCGGCGACATCTATAACATTCACCTTGGGCAGCATACGCCGGCATCCAGTAATCCAGCACAATCGCAGAATCAACGCCAGCGATCGCAACAAGAAAAAGATTCACTCGAAAAAGCTTACACCCTTCAAAGCCAGAAAGTTGCAAATCTACGAACAGCTTTGGTTATTGAAACCGATATATCCCGCAAGTTCCAATACGAACACCAACTTCAGTCAGAGGAACGCACCTTGAAGGAACTTGGCGACAAGTTAGATGCAATTGAACAACAGTTGCAAGTGGCTGAGAACTCTGGACTAGGGGCAGACACAACTATATATATTGAACGACCACCAATTGAGCAGAAATGTTATAAAGCAATCGTGCAGCCCGGAGCCTTAATTCGCATCAAAGCTCCGCAAAGAATGGGTAAAACTCTGCTGCTAGAGAAAATCTTAGACCATGCAAGACACCAGGGATATGAGACAGTAAAACTAGATTTAAAACTTGCTGATAATTCTACTCTGACTGACTTAAAAACTTTCTTACATTGGTTATGTGTCAATGTTTCTGATAGCTTGGATGTGTCAGATAAGGTAGATGAATATTGGCAAGAAAGTTTGGGTTTAAATACAAGTTGCACTCGTTATTTTCAAAGATATTTATTATCGAATATAGATAGCTATCTTGTTTTTGCGATAGATAATTTTGAACGTTTATTTGAATATGCTAATATTTTCTCAGAATTCTGCCTCCTGTTGCGGAGTTGGTATGAAACAGCCAAACAAGGAGACAGGATGGGAAAAATTTGGAAGAAACTACGACTAGTGGTAGTTAATTCCACAGAAGCTTACCCCACCTTAGATATTAATCGTTCACCGTTTAACGTCGGACTAGCTATCGAGTTACCTGAGTTTAATCAACAACAGGTGCAAGAAATGGTTAAATTGTATGAACTAGGGGGGTACTTTGAGGAAAAGGGATTAAGTCAATTAATCCAGTTAGTAGGTGGACATCCTTATCTGCTAAACGAGGCAATAGCTAACCTCAGAAGCCAGGAAACTTCTTTAGAGGAATTAATCAGCCTAGCTCCAACAGAACAAGGAATTTTCAGCTATCATTTACGGCAGCAACTAGAATCTTTGCAAAGTGATTCTCAGCTAAAAGAGGGTTATACAAAAGTAATAACAGTAGATAAACCAGTGCAGCTTAATCCTGAAATCACTTTTAAATTGCACAGTCTGGGTCTAGTTAAAATAGTGCGTAATGACTGTATTGCTAGTTGCGATTTGTACCGTCGGTATTTTTTGGCACGTTTGGAGTAGTTTATGGTTGACCAGTACATTTTCTCTGGAAGTCTACCTGAAAATGCCAGTACTTATGTCAAACGAGAAGCTGATGATGAATTAAAGGAAGCCCTATTACAAGGGAAGTTTTGTTATGTACTAAATTCTAGACAAAGTGGAAAGTCCAGCTTGCGTGTCAGAACAATGAGCCGTTTGAGTGAAGCTGGTGTAGAGCGTGCATCTATTGATTTATCCTCCATTAATATTCAGACAGCAACTCAAGAAAACTGGTATGCAGATTTGATTGTTAAGCTCATCGATAGTTTTGCCTTGGATGTAGATTTTAAGGCTTGGTGGGAGCAGAATCAATTAAATTCCCCGTTGTTAAGATTTAGTAACTTTCTGACAAAAATACTTCTCGCAGAAATTTCAGAAAATATTGTAATTTTTATTGATGAGATTGATAGTGTTCTGAGTTTGAATTTTCCTACAGATGACTTTTTTGCTTTTATTAGGTCTTGTTATAATGAGCGAGTTGATAACCCCCAATATAATCGCCTCACTTTCTGTTTACTAGGGGTCGCATCACCGACTAGTTTAATACAAGATAAGAACCGTACCCCGTTTAACATTGGTAAGGCTATCTCCCTCAAAGGCTTTCAACTACATGAGGCTGAACCATTAGAGAAGGGTTTGCAGGGAAAGTTTAATAATCCTCAAGCAGTAATACAAGAAATATTGCAGTGGACAGAAGGACAACCATTTTTGACTCAAAAGTTGTGTCAGTTCATGGTTGAAGAATCTGAGCAAGATAACCCTTGTTCAGTGGAGCAAGTTGTTAAGTCACGGATTATCGAAAATTGGGAATCACAGGATGAGCCTGAGCATCTACGGACAATTCAAGCCAGGATTTTGCGGGATGAACAACGAGCAGGGTATTTACTAGAACTGTATCAACAAGTTCGGCTAGCTGAAGAACAATCTGAGCTAACAGCAGATGATACTTTAGAGCAGAGTGAATTACAGTTATCGGGTTTAGTTGTTAGACAGCAAGGTAAGCTGAGAATCTATAACCAGATTTATCGTGAGATATTTGATTTTAATTGGATTGAAAACCAACTAAACAACCTGCGTCCCTATTCAGAGAATTTTCGATTTTGGGTGGCTTCGGGAGAAACTGATGAATCACGGCTGCTGCGAAGAAAGGCATTAGAAGAGGCAGAAGAGTGGGCGCAAGATAAGAACTTGAGTTATCAGGATAAACAGTATTTAGCAGCTAGTAAAGAAAAAGAAATTCAGGAGAAAATAGTTGCCCAAGAACAAGAAGCTGCTTTGGAACGCGAAAGAAAAAATAATGAAGCAGTAGAGAAAAGAAATCAAGTATTAGGTGAAGCTAATCAAAAATTGTCTGAGGCTAATCAGAAAGCTCGAAAACGAATTCGTATTGGTTCTATTGTTTTAGTACTAACGTTAGTAGGAGCAGCAGTTTCTATAATTTGGGCAGGGAAAGACATTCAAGAAATACGGAAAACTACCGAGCAAATATCAAATTTATCTAAACTAAGTGAAGAACTTCATCGAAATAATAAGCTTGCTGAAGCAAATCAAGCCAGACAACAAATTGGTTCAGCTTACGGAATCAAAAATTATCAACTTAAGCAAGCGATGCTGCTTGCTTCTATTTCATATGCAGAGCAACAGCTCCAAAAGTGGAACGAAGCAAAAAAATCAATTATAAAAAGTAGAAATTTTTTAAATAATCAAACTAATATTGTTTCCAATGAAAGCTTACAAGTACAAATATTTGTTAATAAAGTGTATGCAAATCTATTAGTAAAACAAGGGAATAAAAACGAAGCCATTAATCTTTATAAAGAAGCATTTGATATTCTTAAAAAAAATCCCAATGAGACTAACCCATTTTTAAAAAATAATCAATTAATTACAGATAAAGATGTAGAAATAATTCATAGACAATTAATGAATTTACTTTTAACAAAAACAAATGAAAGAAAAGAGGTTGAAACATCACTTAGTAAACATTTATTTGCTGGACTAAAATATCATTTAAACAATAAGAGTTGGGCAGAAGCAGATGAAAAAAATGCTCAAATTATGCTTAATCTCGCTAAAAGGGAAAAAGAAAAATACCTTGATGCTAATTCTCTCAATAATTTTGCTTGCTCGGATCTGCGTGCACTAGACAAACTTTGGGTTGAGTCAGATAAAAGATTCGGTTTTAGTAAACAAACAGAGATATGGAATTATACAAAGAAAAAACTAGGGATTAATCCAGATGAATGGAGTAATTATTCGCAAGAAAAATATATATTATTCACAACGGAATACGGTAAAGCAGTTGGATGGTACGATAAAGAAAAAGTTCAAAATCAAGAAGTGACCAGAAAAGGTGATTGGGTGACTTATGAAGAATTAATGGAAGCTATAAAAACTAATCCTTCATCTAAAATGTATGCTTTACCTACTTACTTAACATACCTGAGAGATGCTCGATGGAATGAAGCAGTAAAGTTGAGGCTGGAACAGTCTTATTATCTTGCACGACGGCTTGTTAAATGTAAAATTTAGATATATATGGAAATAAACACTTAAATTATCAGTCTAGTTAATCTTCGAGAAATATTTGGATAGAAAGAAGATATATAAACCACCTTCCCACTTTGACCATAATTAGTGGAGTATTCGCCATTTAACTCTCCACTCTGTCCAATTAGAATATCTATTCTGGTATCTTCTCCTGGATAAGGGTATTACGCTGAAATTTATCTATTTTAAATAGTTTGCCCTTCAGTTTCTTGTATGGAATCGAATAATAAATAAAATATAATCAAAGCCTATTTTCCTTTATATTCCACTGCTTCTCAAACTTGCTGATTGTTGCCCTCATACTGGCGTAATACTTGCTGTCTAGCAAATATTGAATTACCCACAATGGGGGGCATTCTCCAACGTTCGCTCTATCCAACCATTCAAATATCTCACTTTGATTTAACGACATGGGCGCGGCGGAACCAGTACCTTCATGAGAGACTGCCGCTTCAACGTCACATTCCTGGTTCTCAGCCAACAACGAAACGGGATTACTTTGTTCTACTTGCCCCTGAGTTTGATTAGCGATCGCTTCCTTGTCAGAAAATTCATTTTGTGCGACGGGCGCGGCGGAACCAGTACCTTCATGACAGTCCCTCCCTTCAACGCTACAATCCTGCTTTTCAGCCAACAACGGAGCAGGTTGACTCGGTACATCATCCACAAGCGCCAGAGGGTATGGTGATTGATGCTCAACGGGGAACTCTGCGTTGGCAGCCATCAAGCAATCAAATTGGTGAACATGATGTTAAGGTGCGTCTCACTGATGCTTGGGGTAGTTTTCTAGGACAAGAATTTACTCTTACTGTCACTGGTACTAATATTCCTTCTGCCATTGTCTCCAATCCCATAACCAGAGCCGCCCAAAATCAGCTTTACACCTACACTGTTGTTGCCACCGATCCAGAACCCCCTTACCTTCAGCTTAGGTCGTAAACCTGCGGGGATGACCATTGATAGCAACGGTGCAATTCGCTGGACACCCCAAGCGTCGCAAATTGGTTCTCAACAGGTTGAAGTCTTTGCACGCGATGCTCAAGGTGCTGTCACCACGCAGACTTACACCATTGAAGTGGGTGCAACTGCTATTAACGTTGCCCAAAGTATCACCTCTACCCCTGTGTACTTAGCCGCAGTTGGTAGTCCTTACCAATATCAAGTCGTTGCTACTGACCCGGATGCTGGCGATACCTTGACTTATCAGTTACTTTCTGTTCCTGCGGGTATTACGGGTATCACCATTGACCCAAGCACTGGTTTGCTGACTTGGAATAATCCTGTTGCTGGTAACTACAAGATAGTTGTGGGAGCGGTGGACGCTGCTGGTTTGGGCGCGGCACAGGGCTTTACACTGACTGCACGAGTTAATAATGCTCTGGTAATTCGCTCTACACCTGTGTTAACAGCAACCCCTGGCAGTACGTACAGCTATGATGTAATTGCCAATGATGCGGATGGGGATCGCTTATCTTACACCTTGGATCAGACATCCCGTGATTTGGGAATGACGCTGGATACTCTCGGCAGACTGCGCTGGACACCGACTGCTGGCAATGTTGGCAGTCATACAGTTGTCATTACAGTCAACGACGGCAATGGCAGTACTGGGCAGCAACAGTATAATCTGTCGGTGGCGGCTGACACGGAAGCACCGAAAGTCAGGCTGATTACCAACTATGACCTTGTAAACCTTGGCGAGTCGATAACTTTTCAAGCACGAGCGACTGACAATATCAAGGTTGCTGGGCTGCAATTGCTGATCAACGGTACTGCGGTAGTGCTGGATAGCAATGGCATGGCACGGTTCACGCCAACCACAGCCGGAACGATTACCGCAAAAGCGATCGCTACAGATACGGCAGGTAATATTGGGCAAGCAACTTTTGATGTAGCGGTAATTGACACTAGCGATGTCAGCGCTCCCGATGTCAGCCTGAACTTGGGTGCGATCGCGCAAGGTACAGTTACTGCACCTGTTGAGATTAAAGGCACGGTCAGCGATGATAACCTTGATTACTATCGTCTCTTGGTTGCGCCCATTGGCAGTAGCGATTTCAAAGAGATTTTCCGAGGCACAAGCACTGTTAATGATGGTGTACTGGGTAAATTTGACCCGTCTTTGCTGGAAAATGATTCGTACACTTTGCGACTGGAAGCTCACGATAAGGGCGGAAATGTCAGCTTTGTAGAAGACACGGTTAATGTGTCTGGCGAATTGAAGCTCGGTAACTTTAGACTGTCGTTCACGGATTTGTCGATTCCTGTTACCGGAATCCCAATCACCTTAACTCGCACCTATGATTCTTTGACATCGGGTACTACAGATGATTTCGGCTACGGCTGGCGCATGGAATTCCGGGACACGGATTTGCGGACTTCTGTTGGCAAACCCACTGGAGAAGTTGCGGAATTAGGAGGGCAAAATCCGTTCAAGGATGGTACAAAAGTATACATTACTCTCCCAGGTGGAAAAAGGGAAGGATTTACCTTTAAACCGAAGTTAGATCCACTTTCTCAGTATTTAAGAGGTGCTGGTGGTGTTGATTCTGACCCGAATATATATCACCCCTCCTTTGTGGCTGATGCTGGCGTAACTGATACCCTCACTGTGAAAGATACTCGTATTATTCATGGGGCTGGTACTAATCAGTATTACGGCTTGGGTGGTAGTGCTTATAATCCGGCTGATACTTATTATGGTGGTGTGTATGTTTTAACAACGAAAGAGGGGATTGTTTACGAAATTGATGCAGCAACGGGTGATTTGCTCACTGTCACGGATACGAATGGTAACAAGCTAACCTATACAGATGCGGATATAACTAGCTCGACTGGGCAGAAGATTACATTTGGGCGGGACGCGCAGGGCAGGATTGCGACGGTGACTGACCCGGCAGGTAAGCAAATTCGGTATCAGTATAATGCTCAGGGTGATTTGGTCAGCGTAACCGACCGGGAAGGTAATACTACGCAGATGGAGTATGACCAAGAGCGATCGCACTATCTCGACAAAATCATCGACCCCTTGGGCAGAACTGGTGTCAAGAACGAGTACGGTGATGACGGGCGGTTGAAGTATTTGGAAGATGTTAACGGTCAAAAGGTGGAAATGTCCTATGACCCTAACAACTCTAGGCAGACTGTACTAGACCAACTTGGTCATGCTACTACCTATGAATATGATGCTCGTGGTAACATTCTGACTGAGATTGACGCAGAAGGGCAGATTATCAAGCGTAAGTACGATGATGAAAATAATGTTCTGGAAGAGACTGTCATTTCAGACCGTTCTGGGCCAAATGGTTTTACTACTAAGTACACCTACGACAGTAAGAATAATAAATTAACGGAAGAAGACCCATTGGGCAACATTACCCGTTACACCTATGGTACTTACAATCGGCTGTTGACTCATACAGATCCCTTGGGTCGCACGACTACCAATAAATACAACAGTCATGGCAATCTGCTTTCAACGACTGATGCGGCTGGTAATACTACGATTTACGACTACTCCAATGGTCTTTTGAAGTCAGTCAGCGATGCTAATCAACAGATTATAAGATTTACCTATGACAGTTCGGGTAACATGGCATCTGTAACAGATGCTCTAAACAACACCACGACCTATACCTATGATCTTAACGGCAATAAAAAAACAGAGACGCGTAATGTCACAACTCCTACAGGTGTGAGAGAGTTAGTAACAACTTGGAGCTACGACAATGAGGGTCAAGTCAAGACCGAGATTGATCCCGAAAATCACATAACAAGCTATGAGTATGACAAATTAGGTCGAGAGGTAGCCGTAATCGATGCTCTAAATCGGCGGAAAGAATACGTCTATAACGAAAAAGGTGAATTAATTGAGACTATTTACCCGGACAGCACACTTAATAATCAGGGCGACAATCCGCGCAATAAGACAAAATATGATGCAGTAGGTTGTGAGATAGAGATAATCGATCAATTAGGACGTGTGACTAACTATCTTTATGACAAAGTTGGTCGCTTGACGGAGACGATTTATCCAGACTTTACGCCTGAAACAGATGATGATAATCCGCGCACCAAAACCGAATACTTTACTGACGGTTTGGTAAAAGCAGACATTGATGAGCGAGGCAATCGTACCGAGTACCGTTATGATGTAGCAAGCCGCTTGATTGAAATTATTTACGCTGATACAACTACTAACACCCTAGATGATAATCCACGCACAATTTATAAATACAACAAAGCGGGACAAAAGATTGCGGAATTTGATGCACTCAATCACACTACTAATTATTTCTATGATGACTTGGGACGGTTAAAGAAAACGCAATTCTACGACAAGACATACACCACAAATGAATATGATGCGTTAGGTCGGCGCATTGCTATAACTGATCAAGCAGGCCAAACCACGAAGTATCGCTATGATGAACTGGGTCGTTTGACGGGACTAAAAGATGCTCGCAATCAGTGGACGGAGTATCGCTATGATGAACTGGGTCGTTTAATTGAAATTGAGGACACCAATGACCACAAAACTCGTTATGAATATGATGGAGTCGGGCGGCAAACTGCTGTAATTTTGCCAATGGGTCAGCTTTCTGAAATGACTTATGATGGAGTAGGCAATCTCATTAGTGTCAAGGATTTTAACGGCAAAACGATAGTTTATCGCTATGACGAACAAAATCGGTTAACTGAAAAGGATTTTGAGAATGATCCAACAATCAGCATGACCTATACTCTGACAGGACAGATTGAAACTATTACTGATGAGCGGGGAACAACAACTTTTCGCTATGACGAACGCGATCGCCTTATCTCTCGTACTGATCTCTACATCCTGAGTAATAATGCTACCATCGAGTACGGCTACGATGCAGTTGGTAATCGCACGTTTGTCAAAACCGCCTCTGGAGAAACTACTTACACCTATGACGAGCGCAATCGCCTCAAGATAACTAGCGATGCTGCTATTGGACAAACCACTTACTTCTACGATCCACTGGGCAATTTGCGGCGGACTGAATCGGCCAATGGAGTGGTTGAATTCCGCGAGTACGATGACCTCAATCGCTTGAAGTTTCTCAAGAACACTAAGGTTGATGCAGCTACTGAACAAGAAACAATTCTCACAAGTTATCAGTACACGCTTGACCCTGTGGGCAATCGTAAAGTAGTCATCGACCACACTGGACGCACGGTGCAGTATGAGTACGATGAACTGTATCGCTTAATACAGGAAAAGATCACCTCTGGTAGCACGGTTCACACAATTGAATATACTTACGACAAAGTAGGTAACCGCCTAAGTCGGGTTAATTCCCAGGAAGGCACAACTACTTATGTGTATGATGAAAATGACCGCGTAACAACTGAGACGCACGATGGTGTTGATACAACCTATGACTACGATAACAACGGTAACACCACTTCTAAATGGACGGGCAACCAGCAGACAATTTACACCTTGAATAACGAAAATCGCTTAGTAACAGTGCAGATGCCAGATGGCACAATGATAGGCTACACCTATGACACAGATGGCATCCGGGTTAGCTCCACAGTGAATGAGGTCACAACCCAATATTTAGTAGATAAAAACCGCGACTATGCTCAGGTGTTAGAAGAAAGTACGGGTAATAATATTGATGTGCGATATTTCTATGGGCATGGTTTAATTGCTCAGATGCGCGATGTAGAACAGTCGTTCTATCTGGTAGATGGATTAGGCAGTACGACTGCGTTGACAAATACCCAAGGTAATGTTGTTGCTGCCTATACCTATGAAGCATTTGGTAATCTGCTCAACTCGACAGGCAATACAGATAACAGCTACCTGTTTGCTGGAGAGCAGTATGACCAGAGCTTGGGACAGTACTACCTCAGACAGCGTTATTACGATGCTGAAATTGGACGATTCACTGGGAGGGATAGTTATGAGGGTAGACTAAGTGAACCTTTGACTTTACATAAGTACGTGTACGGCAATCTCAATCCAGTAGTAATGGTAGATCCATCAGGATTAGCTGCTAGATTTCGCTCTAACGATATTTTGGGGGATGAGGTAGAAAAAAAGGTAAATGATAACTATGCTATAGACTTTATAGGTGACGACATTTACTTTAGCCCTCAAAGAGGAGAGGCACCACGTGGCATAGGAGTAGGTCTTAACCCTGATCATCAGCCTGACATCGGAAACTACGATAGAAAAACATTCTATGAGATAAAGCCATTCAATCCTGGGGGGTACAGCAAGGGCAAAGGTCAAATGAAAAAGTATCGTCTATCTTTGCAAAGTGAAGGATGGAGAGGAGAAGGAACATGGAAAGCTCCTCCATTTATTGGAGGACCTGTAAGAGTCCTTGATAGAAATATTATTTACTTCAACGATTTTACTGGTCTTATTTTTTATACCGACCAGCTAAATAATTATCAGCTTATTGCAGAGCTTGCAACATTTGACGAAAAGGAACAAACAAAAAGGTTAAAACAGTTGAGAACAGGCGAATTAGTGGGTGCGGTTGGTCTTAGTGTTGGGATTGGAGTTTCACTTGCTTTTACTCCCAATATGGCGCAACTACTAAACCAATTTGTAGCAACTTTGGGACTAACTAAAGGTTATGCTTAAATACATACGAATTTTACAACAAGAGTTTTTAAAGGGAGCATCCCAATTTTGCAAAAAGAGGGTGAAAAGACCAATTTATTCGCGAGTG
>NZ_JAVRCA010000067.1:0-48345 GCF_034530995.1 Nostoc sp. DedQUE04
TTATCTCAATGGTTTACTTGCTATTTGAGTATTTCTGCCAAAACTGGATGCTCCCTATTTTTTGGAGTTCCCTAACTAAAATTTTAACGGGAATACGGTAAAATCCAGAGGTACTTTTATTGTTACCAACGCGGGTTAAGGATGGAAGTAATATGATTACGTTTTTGGCTGGGGGTGATGTTGCTCTTTCTGTGACGCTATTGTTTGTGATGTCATAGATGTGGGCTAGGCAACTCTAGTTTTGAATATAGTTGCAATAACTTTAGGTTTTGCGATCGCTACTTTAACCGGATTAGGAGAAAAACGTGTTACAGCAATTACAGTAGAAGTAGGAATTCAAAATCGGACACTCGCGATCGCAATCGCTTCTACACCTACATTACTGAACAGTCCTACAATGACCATTCCTGGGGCAATTTATGGTCTGCTAATGTTTGTAACCGACATTCCTTGATGGTACAAGCCCCTAGATTCATCTATGGAGTTAATCTAAAATCTAAAATCTAAAATTCCCAAGCCCCTAGATTTATCTATGGGGTCAATCCAAAATCCAAAACTTGTACTGAGCGAAGTCGAAGTATCTAAAATCCAAAATTGTCTGACTGATGCTGGATTTTTGGTAGGCTAGTCGTCACCAATATTTTTTGAAAGCATAAAATTAGTTTGCCTCATAGGTTACAAGTATTTGTATAAATTGAATTATTCAATCTTGTTACGTTGATGTTTCTAGCCTCTTCTGCTAAACCCATTGATGACAATCTCAAAAATTTTGTAGACGAAATTGAAGCGCAAAGTCCTAGATTATCAGTTTTAGTAGCGCGTCAATTACGTTATAGTTTGCTTCAAACTCCGGTAGAACTGAGCATTAAAGAACCCCGCCAGTTTAACGTACTCGAAGAATTTATCATCCGTGCTGCTATTGAATTTCAACCTCCGCCAACAGAAGATGAATTAGCCTCTGTACTTGGGCTGGATTCTGTATTTATTAAAACTACTACTGCAACTCTTCGTTCCTTACAAACTCTATCACCAACATCGCCACTAACAGTTACTCCTGAAGGGCGCTCATTTTATGAAAAAGGGTCTGTACCACTGCCGCCATATCCTGTACAAATTAATGCTATTACAGACCCTTTAAGCGACAAAATAACTTTTCAATCTGAATCCTTAAATGAGACAGTAATAAATTTGCCTGATTTGGCAGATTTTATAACTATTGATAATACAATTGCTGATATTACTTCCTTACCGCTTGAGCAAATTCAAACAAACATTCAAGCTTCAGGTTTAGCACTTCATGTACCAGAAAAAGGAAAAATTGTCACTTCCTGTAAGGTGCTAGCTTCAACTCAAAAAATTTGGAGAAAGATATCGATTTTCATTATACTTGATGCTTTTGAAGATAACTTGAGTATTCAAATAAGAAATGGAACACAAATTTTAAAGTCAGCAGCCAATTGGTTAGAAGTGTTACATAATGAAGGTAAAATCTCTTTAGAAAAATTATGTAATTTGTCAATTCAAACCATCAATTGTGAACGTGAAACCATTCTTAAGCTGAAAAATACTGAAATAGAAGCTAGACTCAAAGATATTCGTACAAAGGCTCTAGAAAACTCTAAAAAGTCAGTATTAGGTCAAGCAATTCAGTTACGAAATGGACAAATTAGCCAAGCTTTTTTAGAAGTTTTAAATTCGGCGAAAAGCCAAGTTCTGATTTATTATCCTTGGGTGAATCAAGCAGTTATTAATGAAAAATTTCTGACTCTATTACAGAAATTAGCTAATCGCGGAGTATGGATTTTAATTGGACATGGAATTACGCGGCAACTAGAAAATGAGGATAAACCAATTCCACCAGAAGTGGAAAAAAACCTTCGAGCGATAAAAACACCTGATGGTTTACCATCCGTACAGGTTTTTTGTTTGGGAGATTCCCATGTCAAAGAAGTAATAGTCGATCGAAAAATCTATCTTTGCGGCTCTCATAACTGGCTATCTTATCGCGGTAATTACCTACCACTAGACGAGTCAGTTTATCAAGTGACAATTCCCCTTCAAGTCCAGGAAGCTTATGAATTTCTCGCTAATCGCTTCCAAAATCACGCTCAGAAATTATGGCAAAATGCTCTCGAAAACCGTGATTCTCAACTGGCTGTAGAGTCTTTATGTATCTGGGGTGCGCTAAGTATGGAAGAGATTGCACTAAAAGAGATACAGAAAAACAATTGGCTTGAACTTCTGCCTGTATGGTTGAATGTAGCAATACAGGGATTAAAGTCAAAAAACTTATCAAGTGATTCAACAAGTTTTAAAACTGCACTTTCTTTGCTGAGTCAAGTTTCTATCGAAGAGACTTTTATTGATTTATTGCAACAGAGATGGCGTCAAGCGATCGGCGCGATCGCAATTAACAATCCCGAAACTGCTTTAAATTTACTTAGTGATGAAGTATGGGCGCAGTTTATACGTCTCAAGATTGTTCAAGAGAGTGATTCACCCAATGATTTTATTTTGTAGCATGATATAACCTACACTAGAAGATTTTTCCTACTCCAATAGTAATAATTTCTCAAAGACAATCCAGAAATATGCCGTCTGAAATATACCGTCTTGATTTCGCGGGGATTGTCAATTAAATGATTCTTAACCTTTGATTGACTTAAAGATAGATCCAGAGATTCGTCTTGTTCGATACAATTTATAGGTAGAGAGAGCCGAGGAGAACAAGGTGGTCTTATTAAAAGGCTTTGAGATTGAGATGTACACGGGCACGCCTCAAGGTGAAATCGTCGGTCTCTCCGACAAAATTGTTGCGGCTTTGGATGGATTTATGCGCGAACCAGATAGCCGCAACGTCGAGTACATAACTCAACCATCCCATAATTACGAAAATTTATTGTGTGCCTTGCTGCGTCCCCGGCGGGAGTTGCGAAACTACCTCAATCGTTTGGGCGATTACACCTTAATACCAGGGAGTACTTTGTCTTTGGGTGGGGGCGATCGCTTTCTCCGTTCCGATCCAGCAAACCCCTATCATGATTACATTGAGAACACCTACGGCACGAAAGTAGTCACCGCTAGCGTACACATCAATGTCGGCATCAGCGACCCAGAAGTATTGATGCGGGCGTGTCGGGTAATCCGTATGGAAGCGCCCTTATTTCTCGCCCTCAGCGCTTCATCTCCGTTCTTGGATGGCAAAGCTACTGGCTATCACTCCACCCGTTGGGGCGTTTTCCCACAAACGCCCAGCCATGTGCCCTTATTTGCCAGCCACGCCGATCATATCCAGTGGGTGGAAGATCAACTCGTTGCCGGAACCATGCAAAATGTAAGGCATTTGTGGGCATCGGTGCGACCAAATGGCGACCGCCGTCCTTATGACTTGAATCGCCTAGAACTGCGAATTTGCGATTTAGTCACAGATCCTATTGCCTTATTGGCTATTACTGCCTTATTAGAAGCGCGTTTGTTGCAAATAATCGAAAACCCCAGCATCGATCCGTTAACCCAAAGCACTTTCTCTGCTGAAGAACTCGTCACCCTGACTGCTGACAACGAAGCTGCTGCTGCTGCTGGTAGTCTTGATGCTCAGTTGAGGCATTGGCAAGATGGCAGAAGTATTGTAGCCAGAGATTGGATTGCCGAAATTTACCAAGATGTTTGGGCGATCGCCAAGCAACAAGGTTTTAGCTGTTTCCTTTCGCCTTTGCACAAAATCCTCCGCGAAGGCAATGAAGCTCAACAGTGGTTGCAATTACACGCAGTCGGTTTTGACAGCCAACGCGTCATCACTCAGGCTATTATTGCCACCCAAGAGCGCGAAATCGAACTCGAAGACAAATTATGTTCGTCTCTGCTGGGTTAACTCAAAAGACATTGGGGATTGAACATTGAGAAAACACTTTGTTTTATTCCCTTATCTCTCAACTTTCGTCTTCATACAAATGGTAGATTTTTTTGCAGGCACTACCAGCCTTAAAAAACACAAGTACTTACTTTCTCTACACAAGACTTAATATTTCCCGATTGTAGCCAAATATCCTCTCAGGCATTGATCTGGGATTGTTTGTACTTCCTTTTAAAAATCTAATCGATAGAGGATGCTTGATTATTATTAACAAAACCTATGAATAGCCTCTACCTTTTGGTAGATTTAACATTGACCATAATTTTTTTTATACAATACTTAAATTATACGGATAATGCCTCAGGTAGTTTTAGTGAACCCGCAGATACCTCCTAATACAGGTAATATTGCCCGTACTTGTGCAGCTACAGGTACAGAGCTGCATTTGGTGGGGCCTTTGGGGTTTGAAATTAGCGATCGCTACCTCAAAAGAGCCGGCTTAGATTACTGGCCTTATGTGAAACTACACTATCACGAATCACTAGAAGCCTTTAAAACCGTACATCAGAGGCGTGGTGGCAGATGGTTGGGTTATACGGTTAATGGAAATTGTAATTATGTAAGCTTTCAGTTTCAACCTGATGATTGGCTACTGTTTGGTAGTGAAACCACAGGCTTACCACCAGCAATTCTGTCAGATTGCGATGCTACCGTCTATATTCCCATGAGCCAACCAGGGGTTCGCAGCTTGAACCTGTCAGTGAGTGTAGCAATAGGCTTATTTGAAACCCGTCGTCAGTTAGGCTATTTAGAATAGTTGTTTACATGACTGTTTATAAGTGTATTTACTTATAAGCTTTCCAAAAACCTATTAGACGATTTATTTGTGACTGCAAAAATTTTCTCGCTCACAGCAAAAATATGTAAAACAATATACCAAAAAATTAAATTATTCGCGAAATGTAGTGGAAGATACTTACAAGTATAGTAAGGTTATTATAAGAAATTTGTATATGAAACTTGGAATATTGCCGAATTTGAATGATAGATTTTGATGAATTTAAAACATTCTAAACTAGGAACGAAATTGCTAAAATCCAGTCATGTATTGCATTTGAGCTATTTTTGCTCGATCGAGGACAGAAATTAGCTCAAAAGTAGCCGATAGTTAATACGGTTGTTTTTTAGGGAATAATCAACGTAAAGTCTCGTGTTGATGAAGACGGATGGGGTAGAAATATCTTGAAGATATCTACAGCAGGGGGCATAACTTTTCCAGAAGTCGCCGCAATTTAATTTTCAGCAGCGACTTGGACTTGGCAAATAGTTTGTCCAGTCCCCGCGATTGACGCAAGACAAGCGCGGATAATGGTAAAGAGTAAAATCGTCCTAAGTGGTGTTAGGAGTGGTTCGGACAAGTAAACACAGCAAAATTTAAGTTTTGCAAACAGATGTGAACTTGTCTAAATCAGAGAAGCAGGTTAATCTTGCGTAAGCATCTCTGGTGAATGTGATCTCGATCTATCATTTGTTGCGATCTAAATCATTGACTAGTATCCAACTGAAAAATCGAGGTTAGTTAAGCGCTAGTGATCGTAAGGAGGTCGTCTTTGAAACGAGCATTGAAAAAGAGAGTAAAAGCTGTGTTGAACAATACCCCTAGCAGCGATGATGCCCCGGTAGAACTGCTAAATGTGATGAATCCAAAAGTGAACAGCCGGGTGCGGACAAAAGCGGCGATGATTGGCTTGGCAATCTCTATGGGAGCAACCAGCCTTTTGGTGACTCGACAAAGCGATCAAGCCCAAGCAGCGGTGCCAGTAGGTAGCCAAAAGGCAACTTCAGCGATTCCTGCTGTTCCTGACACCAACGTGAAATTCGCCTCCACAAAGCTGGAGTCCCAAGCAGTCTCATCAGCGAGCGTGCCGGAAAATCCTGTAATCGTGGAACCAACGGCAGTATCACAAGTGCCTGGGCTTGAAGCTAAATGGCAAGTCGCGGCAAGTGGAATATCTTTGCAAGTTCCTGCATCAAACAAGTTTTCTCAAACAACAGCAGGTTATAAAAATTCCACTAACCTGAAGCCCAAAATGGCACAGGGATTGAACAATACCTTAGCCGAAACTAGTTTTCCAACAGTCAATAAGCTGTCTGACTATAGTGCTGATGGTGTTGATAGTACAAATACATCACTAACTGCCCAGCCACAAACAGTGGCAACGTCAACCGCAGCTAACAGTGAAATAAATGTACAACTCAAGGCGCAACAAGAGTTCGCACTAAATCGCTTACAAGAAAAATCGAACCGTTTAAGAAAGAGTCTGGCGCAGTTGCAGTCTGGAGAGACCAAAAATTTATCACAAGCTGATATAGAATTGGCGCAGCCGACAACTGTGGTTGAGAAGACTGCATTAGCAGTCCAGTCAGACACTTCTAACGATGCAAGCCAAGCGAATTTGGTATCGAAGTTAAAACAGAAGCCACAGACAAGTGCATCTGTACCATCGGCGCCAATAGTGATTGCCTCCTCGACGCATACAGCTTATGAAGTTAAACCTGGAGATACACTAGCAGCGATCGCCAGCAGATACAACACTTCAGTATCAGAACTAGTTAAAGCAAATAACCTCAATAATCCCAATGAACTGCGAATTAGTCAAAAACTAGTTATTCCTGCGGTTCAAACTCCTGCGGTTCAAATTCCTGCGGTTCAAATTCCTGCCGTTAAAGTTGAGGCAACTGTAGCGAGTCAGCCCACTTTTGTAGAGTCTAGCAAAACTCCTAATGTTGCTACCTCCCCTTTGAATATTGGTAGTGCTAACTCATATCTACCTAGTTCACCATCACCAACTATTGCCGACAACAGTAGCGTTGCCGTTCCTGCACCGGTAACTGTACAGATTCAGGCAAATAGTGCAACCGACTTAGAAACTGCCCCCCCCACAGCTAAGTCTTATGGCGTCGGTGGTGACATTCCAGTGCCACAAGCTTTTGCCGAAATGCAACAGCCGAAGACACCAGCAAATAGGGTAGCAAGGGTAAACAATAACAATAATGACCGTTTGCGGGGCTTACAAGCGGAAATCCAGAGGTTACAGCAGAAATATCGCGCTCAACAGTCTGGTAATTTAGTTGTGCCAGCAGCAGCGATCGAAGCAAATAATGCTGCTATACTCACTCCTATTTCTACGCCCAATAATTTAAGTGTACCTAACCCTGCATCTAGACCGAATAGTGTAGCAATACCAATTCCAGTTCCGACACCGATTCGGGCTAACTATAGCGTTCAGCCTAAGTCCCAATTCCATACTACTGTACGCCCTACCGAAGTAGTAAACCCAGAATTCTTGCCTAATCTGGGTTCTGCTAGCCAGTGGACTCCCTCTCGCACTCAATCTGCCACAAGGGTGGCAACGCCTCCTGGAAAAGTAAATGCCTCTGACTCCTTAGGAAAGATGCGAGGAACCACAGTTTCTCCACAGGTATTACCACCTTTGGCAGCAGTGGATCAATATCTTCCCAGACCCATTGACGAACTTACACCTCCTCCATCTTCCTCAACCTTAGCTTACACCTGGCCAGCAAAGGGAACCCTAACTTCTGGCTATGGCTGGCGCTGGGGTAGAATGCACAAAGGAATTGACGTTGCTAACTCCACTGGCACGCCAGTTGTAGCTTCAGCTGAGGGGACGATAGAAAAAGCTGGCTGGAACAATGGTGGCTATGGCAACCTCGTCGAAATCCGCCATCCTGATGGCAGCACGACTCGCTATGCTCATAACAGCAAGATTCTGGTGCAACCTGGTCAGGCAGTACATCAGGGAGAAACAATTGCTTTAATGGGTAGCACTGGTCACAGCACTGGGCCACACACCCACTTTGAAATCCATCCATCAGGCAAGGGTGCTGTTAACCCAATAGCTATGTTACCGCAACGCCTATAATTCTTGGCTGTCTGTAACTAAATCATTGCTTTGTTAGTTGAGGGAGTCTACCTCCCTCTTCTACTTTTATTACCTCAATAAGGATGAAAGTTCTAACAAAATTGCCAAATGGACTAGTCTTGAGCAAATTTCTATGCTATATTAGTTAATGATTTTGAAAAACATGGCTCAGTAGCTCAGTTGGTTAGAGCACGGGACTCATAAGCCTGGGGTCGTTGGTTCAACTCCGACCTGAGCCATTTTAAAAGTGCAATAACAAAATAGGGGTTTCAACTCCTAGTGTACATTCACAAATTAATGTCGCAATATTAGAGACTTATCGACTGTGTACAGTGACTTGTTAAGACAAGTTCTCTTAGTTAGTAATGCTTTTGATATTCTGCAATTTCTGGCATTGTCCGTTTATCTATAAAGCCAGAACAGGAAAGGGTTTTTCACAGACAGGGCATTTTGATAACAAGCGTAACTGATGGCGATCGCATCCACATAACTTAATATAGGTGTCTTGACTTAAATTGCATAAACTTGCATAATAATAAAGCTAATACAATTTATAAAACTAATTAGTAAGCTTTTTAAGCTTATCTACTAGTAGTTTTGGGGTTATAGCGCAGTTGGTAGCGCACCTCAATGGCATTGAGGGGGTCAGCGGTTCGAATCCGCTTAGCTCCACTATTAAAACACAGCTGTTCAAAACCTGTTTTTGTGATTTAAAGGAGAAGTTGGACAACTTCTGCAACTTTATCTTCCAAATCAAGCAAGATCATGCTTGAAATCACAACTAGTTTCAGTTTCTTAAATACGCCCCCACATTAAGATGCGCTTGTAGGGAAAAAAGAACGGACGCTCATCCTCTAATAACTCGAATAGCTTCTGCTGATAGCGTTCGACAAATCTCTCATAGGTTTGGGCATCCAGTAGGGACTCATAAGCCGTTAGCAATGTCCCGCGATACCACTCCACTACGGCTTCTCGTGAGGGCAACACATGCCCATAAATTTGAAGCTTGACTTCCTGCTGGACAAACCCCAATTTATAAAGCATTCGGGCGTATGTTTCTGGAGGAAGTACCTCTAAACGCCGCACATATCCTCTTAATTCTTGACTGAATTCCTGTGCAGTCTCAACTGCTATCTGATGCACTGGCTCACTATCCATCGTTGGTATTTGTACGGCAAGCTGTCCACCAGGTCGCAGTTTTGCCCGCAATTTCTCAAATAAAACCTCATGTCCCGTCAACCACTGCAATGCTGCATTAGAAAAAATCACATCAAACTCCCCATCTATTGGGTTTTTCTCAATCCGTCCTTGCTCAAACCGTAGTCCATGGCCTTCAAACTGACGCGCCTTTTCCAGCATTTTCTCAGAAGCATCTATCCCTAAAGTCTCCTGTGCTGCTAACGTTTCATGCAGATATTTAGTTAACTTTCCGGTTCCACACCCTAAATCAAGAACTCGTAAGTTTTCTTGCCGATGTACCATGTCTACCAAGTCGTAGAATGGACGACTTCTTTCAGCTTGAAATCGTTCGTATAGTTCTGGATTCCATTTATCTGACATATTTTTATAATTCGTAATTCGTAATTTATAAAGCCGTATTTTCTGATGTAAATGACAAAAAACGATCTCGTCAGAAATTGCGGGTTGAAATTTGCTTAAGATACGTCATAAGGTGTCGCAGCTACGCCCGTCGTAGACATCCCACTCAATTTACCATGCCCTATGACCAACTATTTTCGCTCTAATGTTGATGCAATGGCTAGCTATGTTCCTGGCGAGCAGCCTCAACGTGGTACACAGATTATTAAACTTAACAGCAATGAGAATCCCTATCCTCCTTCTCCTGCGGCATTAGCTGTGTTACGAAATATTGATGGTGAGTGGTTGCGGCGGTATCCAGAACCTTTTGGGGGGGAATTTCGGCAAGCTGCAAGTAAAGTTTTAGGAGTTCCTAGTGATTGGATAATTGTCGGAAATGGCAGTGACGAATTGTTAAGTGTGGTGATTCGAGCCTGTGCTGAACCTGGGAAAAAGGTAGTTTATCCGATCCCTACTTACGTGCTATACCGGACATTGACAGAAATGCAAGCGGCGGAAATTATTGAGATTCCCTACAGCAAAGACTACAGCTTACCAAAGGACGAATTAGTTGCTGCCAATGGGGCTGTGACCTTTATTGCGTCGCCCAATAGTCCATCGGGACATGTGGTAGCAACAAATGATTTACGAAAACTAGCCAGCCAGTTATCTGGAGTTTTAGCAATCGATGAAGCATACATAGATTTTACCGAAGAGAATGCATTGGCTTTGGTTAAGGAACACGAAAACGTCATTGTGCTTCGGACGCTATCTAAGGGGTACTCGTTGGCAGGATTGCGATTGGGCTTTGGGGTGGCGAATCCTAAACTTTTGCAGGGATTGTTTAAGATTAAAGATAGCTATAACATTGATGCGATCGCTTGTGCAATTGGCACGGCTGCCATCACTGACCAAGCTTATAAAAATGCTTGTGTAGCCAAGATTAAAGCATCACGGACTAAGTTAGCAATAGACTTGAAACAATTAGGTTTTCACATCTGGGATTCCCAAGCTAACTTTTTGCTGGCGCAGCCAAGAGAAGGAAATGCAGAATATCTCTATCAAAAATTGAAGGAACGGGGAATTTTAATCCGCTACTTCAAGCAGCCTGGATTAGATGATAAATTACGCATTACTGTTGGGACAGATGAGCAAAATCAAGCTTTAGTAGAGGCACTAAGTAGGTGGGTGTAAATATTTGTCGTTAGGATAAGGCAGAGTCAGAAGTCAGAATTCATTCTGATTGTAAAAAGCAAATAGCGCAGCGTCTCGTAGAGAATGTCTTGATTCTGAATTATGCATTCTTCTTCAATCACATTAACTTATAGCACTTGAAAACTAAAGCCAAGACTTGCCCAATTATTCACATCCAAGCTATGTGAATCGGCTGCTGTAACGTTCATCTCTGTTTTGAAGGCACTAGCGTTATGTAAGTCTTGTAGCAAGGCTTGTACAACTTCTAAGGAATTTAACAATGGGCCAATTGGCCCTTGTTCGGCTGTGGAATACTTGGCAGTGTTCAAGGCGGCCAGAGTTCCGTTAAAGGGGGCAGTACTAAAAATCAGTTGGTGTTCGCACTCAGAAGCTGGCCCTGAAATCATCCATTCGGAAGCAGTATTTGTTTGGGGTAGGGTAAGGGTTTCACCTGGAGCGATGACAACTTCTTTAAGCAGAGGTTTGGTGTCTGCGGTGTTTGGTTCTTGGAGAGTTTCCCAAGAATAGAAGGCGATCGCTGTATGATTATTGTTTAATCCTAGCAAGATTAAATATACTGGGCGATCGCTCTGGTTTTCTACCCGATATTGCATTTGACTACCGATAGGGACAATCGGAGTAGGGAGTGATTTTTGAATCGAAGTTTCTGTTTTGAAAGTTCGTACTGTTTCGCGCTGCATGATAACGCGAGGCGATATGTTGTTAATTATTTCTAAGGTTGTCTTAAGAGCCAAGCGGGAAGAACCTTGATTTTCTGTCAGTCGCCATAACTTGGCTGCTAACAAGGTTGATAATTTTGGTGCTAACTTTTGCACTGTTGATTTTACTGCTTCTCCTGCTTCCCCCGTGGCATTAGAAATTAGTTCGCCACTCAGAGAAAATAAACCATAACGACTAGGTGTTTGCTGTAGTTTGGCAAATAGATAATCAGCCGGTTTTTCCCCTGCGACTACGGTGGAGACATGGGGAAATCCAGCAAAAGCACTTGTAGCGTCTACGCGCTCAATTCTTTCTAATCCAGTATCCAGAGCAATTATTAAATTAATATTTCGGGGTAAAACGCGGACTGCTTCTTGGATAAGTTGCCCGATTTGTAAAGGATTTGCACCTTCTATTTGGGAAATTTGCGCTTTTGCTGTTAACCCAGTCCGCGATCGCAATACTAATTCTTCTCTTGTTGTTCCTAAAGTAAATCGAGAATTAACTCCGTAGTATAGCAGCACTTGTGGCGGTAATCCTGCTAACCACAGCTGGACTGTTTTGCCATCTTCTTCAATGGCTGTCACTGCGCCTTCTGCACCAATAATACTGTCTGGCGGTAGAGACGTTAAATGTTGATTTTTTTGACTACTTAATAACCCTGGTTGCTGTTTACTACCCAATTTGGATAGAGAATTTTCCATATACGAGAGGGCGACTTGAATTTTGGTATTTGGGGTGAATTCCCACAAATACTGCGTCAAGGCGTAGGTAAATAACCCAGCACTAAAACCAGAAAAGAGTTCTTCCCTCGCCGACTGCTTGGGATTTGAGGTAGCTGCTAAGACAATCGGCGTGCTGGGTAACTTCTGAGTTTTAAGTTGTTGAAGAAAGTCGAGTTCTTCTGCTGCTAGCTTTGCCTCTACTGATTCTGGAAGGGCACGACTTTTTAATCCTAATACTGGGGTTGGCGCATAATAGCTAGTATCTAATACTGCTGTGACTCGTTCTGTAGGGAGCGATCGCAATAATAGCAGTAAAGTTTCTTCTAATATATAGTTGACTATTTTCTCTTCTTGTGAAGCAAAACTGGCATTAGCTGTCACCAGAGCATTTTGCATTGTCTCTGGCGATGTTTCCAATTTGACACGGCTGCCATAACCGCTAAAGTGGAAGAAGACCGTATCATCGGGTTTAGCTTGATTGCTCAAGCGATCTAAAAAAGCCGTCTCAATGAATTCCCTACTAGCTTCTTCCTCAGTTAAGGTTAGGATATCTGAGCCTTGGAAACCAAAGCGATGAATCAAAACTTCTCTTTGTAGTTCCACATCTGTCAGACAACCACTGAGGGCTGGAATTTTTGGGTATTGGTTAATACCAATTAACAATGCCAACTTGCGCGGACTGGGTTGTGCCAAAGCTTGATAATAGCGATTTCCTAAAGACAACCACTCAGCTTCAGTTATGCCCAATACCGCGAGTATTGAGCCAATTCTCTCTAAAAACGTGCGACGTTTCATAATTAGCTATCAGCCCTCAGCCATTCAGTTAGCAGCTTACAGGGCTGAACTCTGTATTGTAAAGTTACAAAAATCTGGGGAGCGGAGGGGCAGGGGAGAAATCAATTCAAAATTCAAAATTCAAAATTCAAAATTCAATCCCCATGCCCAATGCCCAATGCCCAATGCCCAATGCCCTAAGCCGTTACTTCTATACGCATTGCCCGTGCTAACTCTGCTGCTACCTCTGGACGAGAAAATTCTGGTGGAGGTAACTCACCGCGCCGCAGCATTTCCCTAACTTTTGTCCCTGATAGGTGAATGCGTTCTTCTGGCCTGCTGGGACTGGTTTTAGATGTTGCCATCTGCTTAGTGCGCGTGCAGTAAAAGGCGTGTTCAAATTTCATTGGCACAATGCCTAATTCGCTTGGCGCAAATTCATCAAAGATATACTGAGCATCATAAGTGCCATAATAGTCACCAACACCAGCATGATCCCGTCCGACGATAAAGTGAGTACAGCCGTAGTTTTTGCGGACTAAGGCATGGAAGATCGCCTCACGAGGCCCAGCATAGCGCATTGCGGCGGGATTAATTGCCAAAGTTACCCTGTCTAAGGGGTAGTAGTGTTCCAGCAAAATTTCATAGCAGCGCATCCGCACATCAGCGGCGATATCATCTTCTTTTGTCGCCCCGACTAATGGGTGCAAAAATAGACCATCAACAGTTTCTAAGGCACACTTTTGAATATATTCATGGGCGCGGTGGATGGGGTTGCGAGTTTGAAAGCCGACGATAGTTTTCCAACCCTTGTCTTGAAATAGTTGCCGTGAGGCCGCTGGATCGATTTGGTAACTGGGAAACTGGGGATGAGGTTCGCGTTGCAACAACCAAATATCACCCGCCAGATGTACGCTACCTTGGTTATAGAGTACCTGTACGCCGGGATGATTGACATCATTAGTACGGTAGACTTTTATTGCTTCGCGGATTTTGTCGTAATGATATTTTTGCGTAAGTTGCAAAACTCCGATAAATTCGCCTTTGGAGTTATCCAGACGGATTAAGCCGCCTTCTTGCAACGGGGAAGCTACTTCTTCGCTTACCGATAGTGTAATCGGAATTGACCACACAAGACCGTTAGCTAATCGCATTTCTGTCACAGTGCGATCGTAGTCTTCTTGGTTCATAAAACCCGTCAGCGGACTAAAAGCACCGATCGCAATCATTTCTAAATCGGAAACGGCGCGATCGTCAAGTTGCACTCGTGGCAAAAAGTCAGCTTTTGAGAGAAACTCTGCTCTTTGTTCTGATGTGGCGATACGGTTAACCAACTGTCCACCGTGGGGGGCTATGGCATCTGGATTGTGACTCAACTTAATCCCCTCTCTGCTTTTACTGTTATTGTTTCAGATTATGTACTAACTTATCAAATGCTGGTACGTAGAGAAAAATAGTTTAGGCATTGGGTACAAGAGGCAGAGGAGCAGCACTTCTCTACGAGACGCTGCGCGAACGACTACGCTCAGTGACCGAGGGGTATGGGGCAAACTAAATATTAAAAGCGATCGAATCCGAGTCCTTAGCCTTACCTTTTCCCTAGATGATAATCTCGATCGCGCAGATCAAACCTTCTTCAAAAACCTTTCGATTTTCTCCTAATCCCTCATAATTTATACCAGTAATTAGTAAAGGGGATCGATGACATTCGCTTGCTGCGAAGCACCCATCCCCGAATAGCTGCCCAGATAATGAACCTGGAATCTATAGTCCGGTATCTAATCATCCCAGTATCGGCCGAGATATGTCGATTGTCACTGGGATAGATACTGATTTAGAAGATATCTACAAAAATATAGGTACACAATTACTCTTTTTCAAAGCTTCTTCCATTCCCCATCGCCAACAGTGCTGTCCCGTAAGCTGCTTCTGTGTACGCTGACGCTACTACAGGAACCTGCAAATGACGTGCCCTAATCGCAGTCCAAGTATCATTAGCCGCACCACCACCAGCGGTATAAACACGGCTCAATTTATCTGCTCCCATTTGTTGTAATAATTCATACCCTTGGCTTTCTATGCGGGCAATGCTTTCTAACAACCCATGCAAAAATTCTACTGGGTTATCTGGGCGTGGTGACAAACGTGGGGATAGATTGGGATCGTTAATCGGAAAGCGATCGCCTACCTTCAACAACGGATAATAATCTAACTTGCTGGCAATTGAAGCATCAATCTCCCGACTAAGGCTTGCTAACTCAGGGTTGGTGAAAAATTGCTTTAGTACTGCACCCCCAGTATTAGAAGCACCCCCAGTCAGCCACAAATCACCCAACCGATGGCTGTAAATTCCATATCTGGCATCTTCTTGACGGGTACGACTTAACAACTTTAGTACCAACGTTGAACCAAGGGAAGTCACGGCTTCACCAGGTAATTTTGCCCCACTGGCAAGAAAAGCGGCAATACTATCGGTTGTACCAGCACACACCAGACAATTACGACTTAAACCAAACTTGTCCGCAATTTCAGAACGCAATTCGGCAATGGGAGTCCCAGGAGTTAAAACTTTGGGTAGCTGAATCGGTATTTCTAGCTTTTGTAGCCATTCTGGGTATTTCAACTTTTCTACGTCATAACCCAGCTTTAAAGCATTATGGTAATCGCTAATACCCAACTGTCCATGCAGCAGAAACGCCAGCCAATCTGCTTGATGCAGGAAATATCTAGCTTCATTAAAAGAAGGTAATTGTCTCATCCACAAAAGTTTGGCTAGGCTAGAGGTGGCACTCAACACAGTATGATTGGGGGGTGCAATACTCCTCAAATGCTCTAGTACTAACGATCCCCGCGCATCGTTATATAGCAATGGTGCATCTACAGGGTTGCCAGCAGCATCGACCAGCAAGACGGTAGAGGAAGTACCATTAATTGCGATCGCTTTAATTTCTCGCCGCAATTGATCGGGTATTTGTTCCACCAACGCAAACAAAGCCTCCTGCCAAATTTTTGGCGTAACGGCATTTGGTGAGCCATCGAAGGGATATCGCACCTCTCTCTGAATACAAGAGGCTTCCTCGTCAATCACCACACCGCGTCCGCCAGATGTGCCGAAGTCGATACCCAGATATAAATTCATAATTTTTATAAATTTTTTTAATGGAGAATAAATAAGAACTATCGATCAATAACTGCTTTTGTTGCATCTTGTAACAAGATATTCCACAATTCTGGCAAAACAAGGAAAAGTAGTAAACGAACTGTTCAAAATCAATTCAGGTTAGGAGGTTTTCAGCCATGCCTATCTTAGATACTCTGTACATCGCTCAAGTGTCTTCCATCTCAGATACTCAAGTCTACATCGCTCTAGTTGTAGCCTTGATCCCAGGAGTTCTGGCTTGGCGATTAGCCACAGAACTTTACAAATAACGCTCCGATGTGACACAGTTAAAAAGCTAATAATCCTGGCAGTACGGGGTGCAATTTCCAGACTTTATGGCTTTATGTCACAAGTACCTAGAAACCTTGCACTTACGTAAGCCAGGTTATTTTTTCACTAGTGCGACACTTGTAGCTATTTCAAAAAAATGAAGTAATATGACAGCTAAATCAAGCATTCAGGAGTGCTGGCATCTGAGTGCTAAGTGCTGAGTGCTGAGTTGGAAATCTCACTAAGCACTCATAACTCATAACTCAGCACTCTTGATAGTACTTCCCTTCACTAAGCGAGGTTATCTTTTAGCATCATGAACGCGATTCAACCCTCCAGACCCCCGTTACAACCTATACAAAAACGCCGGGTCATTTCTCGACCAAAGCGGCATCTTCGTCAACGTTCTTACAAGGTGATGGCACTAGAAAGCACAGCCAAAATAGCGGTCAATCTTGTGATTACAGCCGTTGCAGCATCTGCATTAACACAACTCTTGCCTTATCATTGGTTGCAGCAAGAAAAATTGCGAGAAATGAGTACTGAAGTCAAGCTGATGGAAGGACACGTCAATGGTTTACAGGCGGAATTTAGCCGTAACTTTGATCCCCAAGAAGCTAAAATTATCAGACAAAGACAAGGATACCGATTCGATCCCAGCCAGCGTCAGATCGTGTTGATGAATCAAGATCGCCGAGAAGATGAGCAAACAGACTCGTCACCCTAAGACAAATGGCGAATTTGGGATTATTTAGGTTTATTGTGATTTAGGCTACGTCTAAACCGGGTGTTAATTTATATTATTGCTAATAAATAATGGTTAAAATGGTTAATAGCTAATTTTTGAATAGCTATATAGTTATCATCTATTAGTTATTAGCGATACAGCGTCACTAAACTCTAGTTCAAAATTAATCAATTATTTTGAATTTTAAATCCCCCAGAAGAACTAATCTACCAATTAGGACGCTGATTGAGATAGTAACTCGTCTAACCAATTTTCGAGTTGTAAACGCAAGCGACAACCAGTAATATCCTTATCATTGTCGAGAGAGGGTAGTTGAGTGAGGGCGCGACGATAATCAGCGATCGCACAATTCCAGTCGCCCCAAAGATGGTAAGTCCTGCCGCGTTCAGCCCAGATATGACCTTCTAGTTGACCTAAAAGCAGTGCTAGCTCAAAATTCTCAATTGCCACCTCGTATTGCCCCAAATCGCGCCAGGTAATGCCTCGATTAATCCACGCCCGAACATGGTGAGGTTTCAAATCAATCGCTCGATCGTAGTCGGCAATAGCTACTGCTAATTCTCCACAAGCTGCGTAGTAATTTGCGCGGTTATTATAAGCACTAGCCAAATAAGGATTGAGTTTAAGGGCAGTGTTATAGTCGTAAAGCGCTTTTTCCCTTTCGCCACTTTGGAAATAAATTAACCCTCGGTTGTTGTAATCAACGGCATTGTCGGGATGGCGGAAAATTAGTTGGCTTAAAAGTGCGATCGCTTCGGTATAATCTTTTTGTTGAGCCAACCTCAAAGCACAAGAGCGCAAGTCGCTATCCCCAAAAATAGATTCGCTGCGATCGCTTTTCCTTTGCTCTTGAAGTTTGCTTGTAGTATTTAGAACATACTTGTATTGGTTACTTCGCTGGTCATCGTCAGCTAAAAATGAGTAAATATTCATCTTTCCCTGCTTGAAATCCCTGCTTTTTTAAATAAAAATCTAATTTTTTAAGGCTGGTGGTTTTACCACCATCTTTATTTTCAAGGTACTTATGGTTACTTGAAGCCATCTGAAGACTGAGATTTAAACTACTCACACCAGTAGAAATCTACCCCTTAAATAAACAATTGCTCCTCAAAGCTATTCATAGATACTCGATCCCGAAGATGAATTCCAGAAATAGCAGACGTTAATCTTAAAGACTAGTCAAGTAGTGAGAGCAGCAAATTGGTAGAATGCCAACAAGCCGTTCATTTAGAGATGAGAACAGAGGAGACGGTGACTGGTGGCAAGGAAAATCAGGGAGATGAGAGAGACAAGGGAAATAATAATCCCCAATGCCCCATGCCCCATGCCCAATGCCCCATGCCCAATGCCCAATGCCCAATGCCTCATGCCCAATGCCCAATGCCCCATTCCCTAAATTCAATTTTTAAATTTTGAGAAATTTCCCGATGACAACTGCAATTTCCTATCCCAATGCCCCTGATTTAGCAACCGATGATTACATTGCAATCGGCTTGGCAACCTGCTTCGTCAAAGAAGATGGAGAAGTTTATCAAATCGAAGTTATAGAACCGATTCCCTCTGCGGCTTTGGAAGCGCTTTTAAAGGGCATTCCTACCTCTTATAAGCTGGCTCATGCCACAACTTTGGGATCTGTACTGGATGGCGATTCACCACTGTTACCAGATGGCTTTCCAGAGTCGGCTCAGTTTGGAGAAGAATTTGTACCACGGGTATTTGCAGCAGCTCGTACCTATAAGCGTCGTGAATCTGCAAAATCTCTGATTCCCTTGGGTACAAACTACACTGAATTTAAATATTCAATTGAGCGGAAACGGGTTTTAAATGCTGCCAGAGTTGTCACCAAAGAAGACAATATTAAACAGCATTCTCACACTCATAAAGTGCTTTAAGTCATTATGCTAAAACTTTACGGTGGCGCTCGTAGTCGAGCGTCAATTGTCCACTGGTATTTAGAGGAATTAGGAATTCCCTACGAATTCGTTAAGCTTGATATGCAGGCGGGTGAACACCTCCAGCCTGCATATTTAGCAATCAACCCATTTGGTAAAGTCCCAGCAATTGTTGATGGAGATTTTCAGCTTTGGGAATCTGGGGCAATTTTGCTATATCTTGCCGATAAGCACAGTAAAACTCCACTTTCTCCAGAGCAACGTGCTGTATTTTCCCAATGGGTGTTGTTTGCCAATGCTACCCTTGGCCCAGGGATTTTTGTAGAAGCAAATCGGGAGCGGGAAATGCCCCGCTTGTTGACTCCCTTAAATGAAATTTTCAGTAAGCAACCTTTTTTACTTGGCAATGATTTCACTGTCGCTGATGTAGCAGTGGGGTCTATTTTGAATTACATTCCCATGATACTAAAGCTAGACCTCAGCCCCTATCCAGCGGTGTTGAACTATATGAAGCAGTTATCTGAGCGTCCGGCATTTCAAAGAAGTATTGGCGGACGGACTTAAAATAATTCGTAATTCGTAATTCGTAATTCGTAATTGAATTAATTAACTACGAATTACGAATCTTTTAACGATAATTTGTAAATTGTAAAGCAACTGGGTAGTCTTCTTGTTTTAAACGCTGCATGACTACTTGTAAGTCATCTTTAGATTTGGCAGAAACCCGCACAGCATCCCCTTGAATTGAAGCTTGTACCTTTTTAAATTCGTCCCGAATCAATTTGGAAATTTGTTTGGCGATTTCCTGACTGATGCCTTTTTTGAGTTTGATTTCTTGACGTACGCGATTGCCACTGGCTGATTCAACCTTGCCAAAATCAAAGATTTTTTGGGAGAGGTTACGCTTGGCAGCTTTTTCTCGCAGAATGGTGTGTACAGAATCTAAGGTAAACTCGCTGTCAGTACTAACGTTAATGCTTTCTTCAACTAAATCGACAGTAGTTTCAGTGTCTTTGAGGTCGTAACGACCTTTGATGTCTCGTATAACTTGATCGACAGCGTTAACCAACTCTTGTCGGTCAAAGTCGCTCACAATGTCAAAAGAAAAAGTAGAAGCCATAAAACATTTTGGATTTTAGATTTTGGACTTCGACTTCGCTCAGTCGAACGATTTTGGATTGGGAAAACTCTTCCCCAGTCCCCAGTTTCCATGCCCCAATTAACTAGTAGCTTGGACGATACTCAAGAAAAAGAGAGTGGCACAGCCAAGTATGCCAATAGCAAACATGAGCGATCGCAAAAGGGGTATATTCAAAATATAAAAAATCGAGTATAGGAAACGAGCCACCACAAAAGCGATCGCCGCTACTTGGGCTGTAAAAGAATTTACACCAGTTACATAAGCCATCAATGCGGCTGCGGAAAATATCATAAAGGCTTCAAAGGTGTTCTGATGTGCCCAAGTAGCCCGTTGGGCATAAGGTGGCAATTTATCAAACATGGCGCGAGGAGTAGAAAACATTTCATAACCAATACGCGCACGGGCATAAGCTACTAGCAAAAATGGCACATAAATGAGAAATGCAGCAGCAGCGATCGAGTACAAAAAAATTATCATTACTTATTAGTCGTTGGTTATTAGTCATCACTGAGCCAGCGCGGTCTTGGGGGTTTCCCCCATGAGTGACTGGCGAACCCGTAAGGGTCATCAGTCATCGGTCATTAGTCAAATACAAAGGACAAATGACAACAGACGAATGACAAATGACTAATCAAAGTAGAAAAGCGTCACCACTTTTCTTTGTTCTTCTGCATCTTGACAGGTTTGCAACAGGGTGCGACTGTCATGAAACGCAAAGCAGATAAGTTGCTGGCAACGAGAAACAATTTCCTTGTTGCATAAGTAACTAGCTTCAGCAAGAGACAAATTATCATTACTGGGATTTTCGACTAGATGCATTACCTGTTCTAGTTGCTGGCGTGATTCCAAAGGCTGGCGTTCCAGACTTTGGGGTAGAATCACCGTCAACAAATTTGCATCAGCCCGTGTTGCTCCCTTGATGGCAGCTGAATTTGTACCTGTAGCACCAGAAGTAATGATTCGATTACCCGATAAAACTAGGGCATAAGTCATCATTTCAATAAGATTCTGATGCGTAATCGGGACATGACGAGAACCGAGCAAGGCAATTCTTTTAGAACCCGTTTGCTGGATTGTCGCCAGTTCTTGCGCTAATGTATCGAGGTTAATAAGGTCTGTTGATTGGCTCAAAGATGGGGATAATCAGATTAAACGACCCAGATATTTTACCAAACAGCGTGTAGATGCGAGGAAAACTTGAGTTAAACATTGCTACTAATTTTCGGTTGTTTGCTTCAGTAACTCCATTACTTGGTTACACCAGGCTAGCCAATGTGTTTCGTAACTAATGCCATTTAGGAGAGTAAAATACTGAAATTTGGCTGTTTCTGGCAGTTCTTGCGGATTCTGAAAGTAACGCTGTTCTAAATTCTTGTACGTAGACAATTTTTTTATATGGGCTTGTTGGTGATGTTCTAGCTCTGCCAAGATGGTTTGGTTAGGAACAATATGACCAGCAAAAATTTTTACCAGTAAATCATCTTTAATCGGTGTGGGTTCACAAGGTTGAGCAATCCACTCTTTGAGGTGCTGTTCTCCCAAACCTGTAACGCTGTAGAGCCTTTTATCTGGCCGCCCTGCTTGAAGAATCGACTTGGAACTGATCCAGCCTTGATCTTCTAGCTTCGCCAACTCCCGATAAATCTGCTGGTGACTTGCTGACCAGAAAAAGCCTACAGAGCCATCGAATCGTTTTGCTAAATCATACCCACTACAGGGTGCGTCAACCAGAGCCGCTAAGATTGCGTGCACTAATTTGCTACCTTGTATTTTTATCGGGCTTGTACTTTGGTTGGCTTTGTGAAGATAAGAAAAAAGTGTATTGCTTGATGGCAGTTGTTCGTTTAGCTTTGGCTTGAGTGCATAAATCAACTTGGCTTCAAGAGTTTTCAGAATGGAAGGATCTACGCATTGTAGCCAAGCTAACTTGACATTTCCCAAATCAATGAGTTCTTTAAATCTATGATGTGATATCCAACGACGTGCAAGATCAGCAGTTCTGCCTATGTAGAGAATTTCCCCAGAACCAGAAATCGCGAAATAGATGGCTGGACAGTCAGGGAGATCAGCTTTTTTCTCCAATGGAAGCGAGGGTAGTTTCAGGGGATCAATTGCCGTTAAATCCATTTTTTCCTAGTTCCAGTGACTTCTATAGCCATCACTAATAAGACTCCACTGAATTCCTTACTTCAGTAGCTTCAAATCATCCGGGATTCGATCCCGGATGATTTACTCCTTCTGTCTCCTGCCTCCTGCCTCCTTCAATACACTTATGAATCTAAGACAATGCCGCTGCGGGAGTTAAACCTAGTTTGGATAACAAGCGGTCAATGTCAAAATGCTGGGACATCAACTGGCGAATATACTGAACCTTAATCGGCTCGTGGACGCGGACTTGACCAAAAGTGCGATCGACAATTCCTACAGTAGTGAGGGTATCTAAGTCAACAGACAAAATGGGGATTTCTAGTTCTTCAGCGCGACTGAGAATGAACGGTGGGGGTGGTAGTTGCCCGGTGAGAATTAAACATTGGGTAGAAGTTTCTAAAGCCGCTTGCTGAATTTCCACCCGATCGCCTCCTGTCACCACTGCCATATTCCGGCGTTTGCGGAAATATTTTACAGCTGAATTGACATTCATCGCTCCAATTGCTAAACTTTCCACCAACAAATCCATGCGATCGTTGCGACAGAGAACGTCAGCCTTTAACTGCTTCACTAGTTCGCCAACACTCACACTGCGAAGCAAATCGCTGTTTGGCAGCATTGCTAGCACTGGAATACCCTGCTGTTCCAAAAATGGTAGTATGAGGGTTTCAACCGCTTCTAGTTGGGTGACAGGGATATCATTGATCGCAACTCCAATCAAGCGATCGCCCAGACCCTGTTTTGCAGTCAATAGCGCCTCAACCGAAAGCAAGGATTTATAGCGGCTTACTAACAGCACACCAGCATCCAATACTTCAGCCATTTGCAGCAAAGACAAGTCAAACAAATTGCCTTCGGACAAATTACCAGGCCCCTCCAGTAAAACTAAATCTCCTTGAGACTTATGTAAATATTGCTGTATTAGGGACTCTTGATAATCGGTTTTGTCTTCCCCCCGCAAGCGCTTTTGCACATTTGGTTCATCTAAAGCCAGCATTGTAGGTGCAACGCGGTTTTCCGGCAAATTGAGGCTAAGAGCGATGAACTGGACATCTTCCTCAATTACGGTTCCACTAGACGAATTGAAAGACGTACCGAGTGGTTTACCGTAGCTAATATCCAGACCTTTTTGCTGTAGCTGATGAGACAAACCCAGAACAGTTGCAGATTTACCGCTGTAATTCTCGGTCGATCCAATCAGCAAATATTTAGGGGATTTTGGCACACATGCACTCCTAATTTCAAAAGTCAGAAGAACCCAGCTAGGTGTTTCCTAATTCTAGTTCCTTCTGGCAAAAGCCTCCCGCTCTCACAAATTAAGCTTTCCCAGAATTACCTTCTGATTGAACAAGCAAGAGGCAAGGGTAAGGTTTTCTTTCCTTATGTCGGCTCTGCTAACCTGTACACCTACTCTTGAAGATTTGTCATTACCTAACAAATACCAAACTAAATATAGGACTCCGATTTGATTTCTGAAAAAGAATACGAGAAAATACGGAGGGTTACATCTGTCTAACAGCGAACAATGACTAATCAGCATCAGCAAAAAGCGATCGCCGAGCTACAGGAGTTTATAGCTCTAGGTTCAAATGTCCGTGAGGTAAGGAAAGCTCTTGCAGTCAAGCTGATTTACCAAGGCTACCGATATGAAGAAATTCAAACAATTTTAGATGTATCTTTGGGTTCGATAACAGCTTGGAAGCAAGCCTATGAGAGTAATGGAATAGAAGGATTGCTTTTAAATCACAAGGGAAGGAACAGTTACTTGAGCAAGGAACAAACAGAGGAAGTATTGACTTGGCTACAAACGAAGAATTGCTGGGAGTTTGGAGAACTAGAGTATAAACTAGCATTTGATTATGACGTAGTTTATGAGTCAAAACAAAGTTACTATGATTTGTTTGATGCAGCCGGAATTAGTTGGAAGAAAACAACAAAACTGAATCCAAAATCAGACCCAGAGGCTGTTGCAGAAAAAAAGAAATTGAAACATTGTTGGCTAGCCACAGAGAAGAAATAGAAACAGGTCTACTCAGGGTATTGTTAATTGACGAGTGTCATTTAATGTGGGGAGACTTGAATGGCTATATATGGGGAAGGACTGATGAAGAAGTTGTTGTCCCAGTTGTTAACAAGCGTCAAAAACAAACATATTACGGTGCAGTTGACTATCTCAAAGGAGAATTACTATTAAAAGCTTACGAAGCAGGCAACTCTGAAAATACCATTAATTATCTACGACATCTAATGGTTCAATCCCCCCAACAACGATTATTAATTCTTTGGGATGGCGCTACTTATCACCGTTCTAAGGAGATTAAAGCTTTTTTAGATGAGGTAAATCAAGGCTTACCAACTGAACAATGGAAAATACACTGTGTCCGCTTTGCCCCCAACTGTCCAGAACAAAATCCGATTGAAGATATCTGGCTACAAGCTAAAACTTGGGTGAGGCGTTTTTGTGCATTGGTTCCTTCATTCTCTCATTTAAAGTGGATGTTTGAATGGTTTATTGGACACACGACCTTTAATTTTGACACTCTTCAGATGTACGGAGTTTTTTCAGAAATCAAATAGGAATCCTATATCTAAGAGCTTCGTTGCTATGGAAGGGTTGGTAGGGTCAAATAAAGTGTTCCACAGATTAAGTGGGTTATCTTTATACGTGTTAGTTGATGCAAGAGGTAAGTTATGGAAGTTGAAGAATTGCTGGAAAGGTATGCTGCTGGAGAGAGAGATTTTAGGAACGTTGATTTGAGTAGCAGCGATTTGATTGGTATTAATCTTAGTGGCGCCGACTTGAGTGAGGGTGATTTTACTGGCACTGATTTCACCGATGCTAATCTCAGTGGAGTTAACTTCAGTAAGAGTATGATGATTTCCGCTACCTTTGAAGGTGCCGACTTGAGTTATGCCAACTTGAGTGGTTCCGATTTGACTGAGTGTATCTTCAACGAAGCTAACTTGGTTGGGGCTAATTTTAGTGGTTCCGAAATGTTCACCGCCGTTTTGAGTAGAGCCAACCTGAGTGGAGCCAATCTCAAGAATGTGGGTTTGAATGTTGCCGATTTGGTTGGTGCTAATCTCACCAACGCTGATTTGAGCGGAGCTTCTCTCAACAGTGCTAACATCACTGATGCTAATTTGACTGGTGTTAAAAATGCCAACATTAGCGGAGCTATTATGTACACAACTACTACTAACTCAGATGGTAGTGTTGTTCATAATCGCCAAATTTGTGAATGAAGAGTAAGTATTCTCTGTTGAAGACTCTTGATTAATCTTCGTCTCTATAGTTTTCTCACTTATCAAAGGTGCGGATAGCTTTGAAATAGCCGATCAAAAGTAGATGCGATCGCTGCTACTTTTAATAAGTTTAAAAAGTATTTAATTCTCTCTAAAAATAACTGGTGATTACAAATCAAAATAGCCTAGTTGCAGAAGCGAGCTACGCCCATTACGGATGAATTATCGCAACAAACAAAGTACTGCGATCGCTACAGGGGACTGGAAGCGATCGCTGATGAAAATCATTCATAATTTTCCTCACAAACCCAACACCTGCATTGATTTTTCAAGTACTTCTTTGGGGCGGAATGGTTTAGTTAGATACAAGTCTGCACCAACCTCAATTCCTTTTTGCTTATCAAATTCCTGTCCTTTAGCTGTCAAAATTATAATGTAGATATCAGTCATTTGCAGGTCGTGTTTTACAATATGGCAGACTTGCAGACCATTCATTTTCGGCATCATCACATCAAGAAAAACTAGATTTGGTTTTTCAGTTTTAATAGTTTCGAGAGCTTCTTCGCCATTTCTAGCAGTTAAAATTTCAACACCCTCGTCTTCTAATGCTTCTAGGGCTTGTTCCATCAAAATCAAGATATTGGGTTCATCGTCAACAATTAGAATTTTCTGGTTCATAAGAATTGGGAATTGGAAATTGGGAATTGGGAATTGGGAATTGAAAAGAGGCAGAGGGGAAAACTCTTCTCCCTTGCTCCCTGCTCCCTTGCTTCTTTCCCATTCTCTAGTTATAGTGATTACTATTCTGACAGCATAATAAAAAATACATTTTCTAACTCCTTCTCAAAGCGTAGGGTTTTCACCAAATCGGCTTCTTGAGAGAAGATAGAATCGATGATGATCATGTCAGGTTTGGCTGACAGGGCTTTATTGATGCATTCTTGCGGATTAGAGGCTTCAATTACGCTGTATCCCTGAGCTTGTAATACATCGGATAAAGTTTTTAAGGCTGATGCATTTTTATCTACAACCAATACCTTTTTACTAGAAGTGCCTTGATAAAGCAGTGAGCCAATTTCGTTGAGAAGTTTTCCTGTATCAATGGGCTTGGTGAGATAGCGATCGATGCCAATATGGTAGCCCCGTTCTTTGTTTTCAATAATCGACAGAATAATGATCGGAATGTCTGCGGTCTGAGGATCGTTTTTGAGAACAGCTGCCACATCGAAGCCGTTGATTTGGGGCATCATCACATCCAAAAGAATTAAATCGGGACGGGATATTTTGATTTGATGAATTGCATCCATGCCGTCTTTTCCTTCTCGAACGTTGTAGCCTTCGTTTTCCAATTGTTGACGCAGGAGTTCTCGAATGTTAGCGTCATCATCTACAACCAAAATGGTTTTACGGTTTTGGTTCAACACAGCGCTTTTAGTGATGACGTGTTCTTTGAGTTGTTTGACAAGCATATCCAAATTCAGATTAGCAGTGGTTTGTCGATCGCAGGCGTAGGTGGGAATGATGAATGAGAATATGCTGCCTTTACCTGGTTCACTCTCAACCCAGATTCTACCGCCGTGATGATCGACAATTTGTTTACAGATGGGCAGTCCTAACCCAGTCCCTTTGGGTTTGTCGGTGAGGGTGTCACCAACTTGGCGGAATTTCTCGAACACTTTCGGCTGGTCTTCAGGTGCAATCCCAATGCCTGTGTCGATGACGCTAATGCAAACACCGTCGTCTCCTTGCTTAACGCGGCAGGTGACACAACCAGATTCGGTAAATTTAACGGCATTAGAAATCAGATTGATTAAAACTTGCAGTAGACGATTGCGATCGCCTACTATCTGAGGCAGCCCAGGTTCAATTTCGCTGACCAATTGTAAGCCGTTGGTTTCAAACAACCCGGCAGTAGAATTGGTTGCCCAATCCAGTAATTCGCTGGGATCGATCGGCTGCATTTGCCATTCCACCTTACCTGCTTCCATCTTGGCAATGTCTAGGACATCGTTAATCAAAGACGTGAGCCGTTCTGCTTCCGACACAATAATGTTGAGATTGTCAGCCACCCGCTTAATCGTTTTTTGAAGCTTGCGGTCTTCGGTAGAAATCATTGGGAACACATCGGTTTCCAACTTTTCTTGAATGATGGACGCAAAACCAAGGACAGAAGTCAGTGGCGTTCGCAGCTCATGGGAAACTGTTGAGATGAAATCGGTCTTCATCTGGTCGATTTCCTTTTCTGCCGTCACATCCCGAATCAGCAGCGCCGAACCGAAGCAGGCAGCGGGTTCTGAATTTGCCGTCTTTTTAAAAATGGCGGTTGCTACTGCCTGACCAATGCGTTCTTTGGTCAGTGCAACTTCGGCAGAGAACACCTCACCGGGATGGGATTGAGTTCGTGCAACCAGTTCTGGTAAACCAGATATGGGTAATTCTCGGTAGTGACCGTTGACGGCGTTAGCTGTCAATTCATACATAGCTAGAAAGGCAGGATTGAAGTGGGTAATTTGTCCGGTGATATCTGTCACCAACAAACCATCTGCTAAATTATCTAAAATGGCATTTAACCCCTGCGCTTCTGATAGGGTATTTTGCAAGGCAGCCGTCCGCTCTATAACTCTGGTTTCCAGTTCTTGATTCAGTTGCCGCAGAGCGATTTCTGCTTGTTTGCGAACAGAAATATCGGTATTAATTTCTAGCATGGCGCAGGGTTGACCGGATAAATCTCGTTGCAAAGTCCAGCGGCTTTGAACAGTGATAGGTTTGCCATCGCGTGTGATGTGTTCCAGTTCTCCTTCCCAAGTACCCTGGCGGAAAAACTCCGATCGAATTTCTTCTAAAAGTTTTGGAAAGGTTGATTTCAGAAATGCGTGAATGTATTGGTCTTTCACTTCCTCACGCGTCCAACCGTAGAGCCTTTCGGCACCCTGATTCCAGTAAGAGATTTTGTCGCTCATATCGCGGACAATGATGGCATCGCTGGAATGATTCAACATATCCAATAAACGTTGATTTTCAGCTTCTGCTAGCTTGCGATCGTGAATATCGCTGCAAGCGCCAATCCATTCCCGAATGCTGCCGTCTTCTTCTAGTACGGGGGCACCACAGACAGAGAAGTAGCGGTATGTGCCATCCTTGCCACACAGCCGATATTCGGTTTGGTAGATACCTCGGTTTGCCACAGCAGCATTCCAAACTTTTGTAGAACTGGTACGGTCATCTGGGTGAATCGGATCGAGCCAGCCCCAACCTTCAACTTCAGCTTCGCTCTGCCCCGTATACTCAATCCAGGTGAGCATTTCCTTGCTGATTCCCAGTCCTTCTGGGGTAGCTCCCCAGACAATCTGTGAAGTAGCAGTTACTAAAGAGCGATATCGTTCTTGAAGACGCTGATTTTCGGCTTCTGCCTGTTTGCGATCGTGGATATCGGTGCAGGTGCCAATCCATTCTCGGACGCTGCCATCAGCTTCTAGGATGGGGGTGCCACAGACAAAGAAGTAGCGGTGTGTGCCATCCTTACCACGCAACCGATATTCGGTTTGAAAGAGACTCTGATTTGCCACAGCAGCACTCCAGGCTAGGGCGGTGCAGCTACGGTCATCGGGGTAAATCGGATCGAGCCAGCCCAAACCCTGGATTTCATCTGCACTCTGACCTGTGTACGCTAACCAAGTAGACATTTCACTGCTCACCGCCTTTCCTTCAGGGGTAGTCACCCAGACAATTTGCGAACTGGCAGTTACCAAAGAGCGAAACCGTTCTTCGCTCTGTTGCAAAGTTTGTTCTGCTAGCCTGCGATCGTGAATATCAGTACAAGTACCTACCCACTCCCGGATGCTACCGTCTTCCTCTAACAGAGGAACACCACAGACCCAAAAGTAGCGATAAGTGCCATCTTTGGCACGAACCCGATATTCAACTTCATATAGGCTGCGATTGTTCACAGCGGCACTCCAAACTTCGGCAGTGTGGAGGCGGTCATCTGGATGAACGGCATCAATCCAGCCCCAACCATCGGCTTCGGCTACACTCTGACCTGTATAGGCTCTCCAGTTCGACATATCTGCCTTTTGCATTCCTTCAGGAGTGGTAATCCAAACCATTTGGGAAGTAGCTGTCACCAGAGAGCGATAACGTTTTTCCAGATACTGATTTTCGGTTTCTGCTAGTTTGCGATCGTGAATATCGGTGCAGGTGCCAATCCACTCCCGGACGCTGCCATCTTCTTCTATAACGGGCGCACCCCAGACCCAAAAGTAGCGATAGTTGCCATCCTTGCCACGAATTCGGTATTCAATTTGATACATACTCAGGTTTGCCACGGCAGCACTCCAGACTTCTCCGGTATAGGCGCGATCGTCGGGATGAACGGCATCAATCCAGCCCCCATTTTCCGCTTCAGCTAGACTTTGGCCTGTATAGGCTATCCAGCTTGCCAGTTCAAAGCAAATTCCCTCTGGTGTGCTTATCCAGACAATTTGTGTATTAGCTGTTACCAAAGAACGGTATCGGGCTTCACTCTGTTTCAGTGTTTGTTCGGTATCTTGGCGTTCCTGCTGAATGCGTCGAAGGTCGCTAATATTTTCTACACTACACCAGATCAGTTGCTCTCCATCTTTCTCAATCATCTGCCCAGAAATCCTCACCGGAACCAGATGCCCGTTTTTGTGGATGTACTCCTTCTCATAAGGCCCATAGCAACCAGTTCGTTCCAAATCTTCTAGGCAAGATTGCTCTGTAGCAGCATATTTTTCTGGGGTAATCTGCCAGTAGGTGAGATTCAGAGTTTCTGGAACAGTACGCCCCAAAATGGCAGCATAGGCAAAATTGATGCTAATTAACGTCCCATCTTTTCGGCATAGTGCTAGCGCAACAGGACATTGTTCAAATAGCTGACTATTGTATTCATCAAGTTGGTTAAACATGATTGAGGTTTCTTTAGTGGCGTATTTGGGTAGGGTTAGAACAACAGAACCAAGACAACAAAGTGGCGTAAAGCTTTAACGAAATTGGGTGGTGTTGAAACATCTGATAAAGTTGATCGGGTGATGCACTTTCCACATCTGGACTGTGCTGTGAAAGCCGCTGGATCAGTTGAGTATGGCGGATCAGCAGATCCGTCGGTTTGAGGATTGGAGCTGTTGATGGAATGAAGCCGTCGGTATCGGGAGTAGGGGATGATTCCGTTGTGGGAGTTGGCAAGGCAGAGGTGCTATTTTGTTCTTCAATAGCGTCTGCCAATGCACAATTTATTGGAATCTGAATCCAGAATTCTGTGCCTTCACTCGGTTGAGAACGACACTTAAGCATTCCCCCATGTTTGTCTACAATAATTTGGTAGCTGATTGCCATGCCTAACCCAGTTCCCTTACCAATATCTTTCGTGGTGAAGAAGGGATCGTAAATGCGGCGAATTACCTCCTCCTTCATTCCTGGGCCGTTGTCGGCAATGCGAATTACAACCCACTGGTGGTCAATGGGTATGGTACGAATAGTAATTTGGAGATTGGGAGCTGGAGATTGAGGATTATTTTTGAGTCTCCAATTTTCCATGCTTTCTTCCAAAGCATCAATGGCATTTGCCAAGATGTTCATAAATACCTGATTCAACTGTCCGGGATAGCATTCAATCAGAGGAAGTGTTGCATAGTCTTTAACGATTTCAATTGCCGGACGATGAACATCTGCTTTCAGGCGATGGTGAAGAATCATTAAGGTTCCATCGATGCCATCGTGGATGTTCACGGCTTTCATTTCAGCTTCATCATGGCGGGAGAAGTTTTTCAGGGATTGGACAATTTCGACGATGCGACCTGTGCCCAGTTTCATCGAATCTAGCAGTTTGGGAAAATCCTGGATGATAAATTCCAGGTCTATATTGTCTAACTCTGATTCCAGTTCTGGAGGAGCAACAGGTAGAAATTTCTGATACTTTTCCAACAGGTGTAACAAGTCTTTAGTGTATTCGGCAACATACTTTAAATTGCCGCAAATAAAATTAACTGGGTTGTTGATTTCGTGGGCAACTCCAGCAATAAGTTGTCCGAGACTGGACATTTTTTCGCTTTGGATTAACTGAGTTTGAGCTAATTGCAACTCATGGAGAGCTTGCTGAAGCTTCTGTGTTTGGGCTTTTGCCTGGAGAGCTACTTGAGTGCTTTGCTCGTAAAGCACAGCTTTGTCAATAGCGATCGCTGTTTGAGAGGCAAAGATACTCACCAGTTTCAGGTGTTCAGCCTTGTATGAGTCAGTTTTGACCGTTCCGATGGCGATCGCTCCCAGTACCCGCTCTTTGGCTCGTAACGGTACACAAATCATTGCACTAACGTTTTTTTGCCCCTCTAATCGCGGATCGGCTTGCACATCATTAACGAGTTCGGCCCGGTTGGATTGCACAATGCTGCCGATAATTCCCTTACCAGGTTCTGGCTGACTGTGGTCAAAAAACACTCCAAATTCGGCAATGATTTCAAACGCAGTTGCATCTCGATTCAAAAGCAAAATCATCCCCGCAGATGATTCAATTAATTGACTCAATTCTTGAAGCACAAGTTGGGCAATCTGTCGCGTATCTAAACTTGTTGTCAGTTGAGTCGAGATATCGTCAAACAAATCAATTTCCTGATATCGCTCTAACAATTCTTTGGCGAGTACTTTCTTCTCAGCTTCCTCCTTTGCCAGAAATGAGAGCAAATTTGCAAGTATAGTTGCCTGTTCTTCTCCAACAACCCAACCGATGATTTCTCCTGAAACCTCGATTGGATAACGGTTTTCTACTGTTTGCTCTCCAATACTAATTAGTTTCGTGCCGTCTACTAGTTCAACATCAATTGCGATGTTGAACTGATAGACTAAGTTATGAATAAGAGATGGCAACTCTTTTTTGTTGAACATCTTTCTAAGGCTAAGTGCGGGCATGAAACACCTCATCTAGAGCAGGTTGCAAATTTCTCACAATCAGTGTTGGTTCGTTGGCGTAGTTTCTCATCGAGAAAAATACAGTGTATTGCAACCTCCTGCCACTTTCAACGTCGCTATCCATACTCCTTTGCATAAGCAAGCTAGAGCTACCATCTCCCAAGAAGAGAGGAATTTTCATACAAATCTAGGGATATAACAGTTTAGTAATTAAGGCTAGTTTTCCCAAAAACCTTAGCGATATAACAGCGAAGTCGAACGGTAGCAAATACCTTTAAACTCTTTACCAGAGGCATTCTTCTGTTCTTATAACTCGCTTAATATTTGATAGGTTCTAAAATAACTATAAATAAAAACTTATTAATTATATAAAACCATAGATTTTTATCTATGGTAAACTCATGTCTCTTGTTACTACTCCTGATAAATTGGGAATCAGCTTTTTTGAGTATAAAAGTTAGCGTATTTATGAGAGTAGAATAATCGCCTTTAGTGTACCAAAAGAAGCTGCGATCGCAGCTTCTTTTGGTGATTTTAAAAAGTATTTAGGTAGGTGCTAGTTTTAGTTAGATCCGAGAGTAGCGAAAACGAAGTCTGAGTAGCCGTAGCCAGCGTAACCACATTTGTGCAGGTTGTTCAAAGAAAGTAAAAATATCACCGAAACCCAAATTAGTTTTGTGATGATGTAACCAGTGTCTTTCAGGAGTAGTAATAAATAGAATTTGGCATAAAATATTTACAGGCTTTGAAGTTTGCCAACCCAGTACACTTATATGTCTCCACCATACGTGTAATTGACCAAGCAGTAATCCAGAAATCACGCCAATAGGAGAAAAAGACCACAGGACTACTGCTATAAGTACATAAGGCAAAGCTCCCAAGATACCATCTAAAAGAACCTGGGGATTAAAAGTCAAAATAGCGTAGTGGCGGAAGTCTTTTTTCCAGGAGTGGTGCGTTTTTAAATGAAGGCTACCAAAAACGTGCTCGGGTACGTGGTAAAAGAATGTAGATAGAAAATCGCCAACAAACAGTAACAACCAAGCAACAGCGATAGCCTCAAGCATTTGTACTCCTCAAGAATAATTAAGAAAACTCCACAGAAAATATGCAAATGTCATGCTGTAGGCGTAGACACCTGTTTTGCGCTATGCAAGTAGCACCTGTGTGTCTTATGAGTCTACCCTCCAGTTAATTTGGCTCAGAGTATATGTAATTGGATCAGTTGCAGTTTCATGAATCTCCGATCCTTAATGCAGTCAACAGCAACTTGTAAGAACCTCCAATTTGACTTCTAGCTCTGGGTTAATGGTATTAATACCTCTAAAACCCGATGTAAATACAGTACTTTACCATAGTTACTACACAATCTTCTTACTAAGGCATACAGCGTAAGCAAAGGTTGAGTTAAGCTTGGTAAAAATTTAGGTTAAGGATTTCTGCAATATTGTTAATTCTAAATTTATTGCAATTAAGCTTGAACAATGACTCAATTTAGAACGATATAAATAGATATTATGCCAATATCAATTGAGTTTTTGAAGTGAATCAAGTAGGTTTATAAATTAACTGAATATATGTAAAATTTGCAGCATCTAGAATTAATTATATGCCATAGATATTTTCTATAAATCGAGTAATAATATCGCTTTGAATTTACATTTTCAATGATAAACAAACATTAAAAAGATAGGGAAAATTTGATAATTTATCTTTATTTGCCAAGTGCGTTTGGATTTCCTTACTCTAGACCATTCGTTCGCTCAAGTTGTAGACACTGGCAACTTTATATGTCACCCTTGTTTTGTAGTTACTGCTGCGTATAGCTTGCTACGCACAGCGAACGGGGTATGCATTAGACTACAGCCTAAGCTAAGAGATATAAAAAATTAAATGATAGAGTACCAAAGATTGATTCTTCCTTTATCATTTATAGACAAGTTAGTAAATCAGTAAAGCACACCTGCAATATTTATTTACAATGTGTCCGATTAAAAGGGTGCCTCAATATATCCAAAATTTAGGTTACTTTCCAGTTGGAAGGTAAAATCAGGATTTGAAGTTATGATTACACGATTTATCTATTTCAGTATGAACAAAAAATGGGCGGTCAAACGAATCACTATAAACCTGGCCTCAAATGAAGCCAAAAACCTTGAAAAATATTGTGAACAGACAGGCAGACCAGCAACAGATGTCATCAGAGAACTTATTCGAGCCTTGCCACTGACAAAATAAAAGTAGATTTGCGAACTATTTCACCCTGGTTGATTTTCAAGATATAACTATTAAAATTTTGGTTGAATTGGAGGTCTTAAAGTAAGAGGTAGTAATTTTTTGTGATGATTGAGAAGAACGTAAAAATTTAATTTCTGGCACGCTGCGCTCATTACTGCGAGCGCAGCGTGCCAAAAAGAAGATAACACGAGCGCTATTATTGAGTTGCACAATGAGGAGTGAGAGAATATTTTTTTTGGTTCGGTGACTATATTGTGTCGTCATCTTCGTCAGAAAATAATCTCTAACCCATATTGTTTAAAATTTTCGCCACAAACAATAGCATTGAGGTAGCAAATATACAGCCGTGAGGATCTAATATATGATTACTGCTCCTGCAATTACTCACATCAGAGTAAAATTGGAAACCTTTGTCCAAATCTGCACTTCTACTTTAGCTATAACTCTTCTGGAATACCGCTTTTCAGACTTGGCGTCAACGTTGGGCAGCTCAAGGCAAAGCTTGAATGAGTTCTCGAATCACGTCTATTGCTAGTTTGCCTGTCTGTTCACAATACTTTTCAAGGTTTTGAGCTTCATCGGATGTCAAATTGATAGTGATTCGCTTAAGCGCTCTTTTTTGACTGGAGGTGGTCAAACGGGGAAATTTAAGTGCAGCAGTTTTATTCATTGATTGATAAGCTAGATATATAGAAACTTTCCTTATCAAGATTGCCAATTTTTAGCTGTATTTACCAGTGAAAATCGGGATTTTGAGATTGAACTTAAGCTTTACTCCCAAAAATATTACTGAGAATACTAGGTATTAAATTACTAATACCATACGTAATAAATCTACCATCACCAAATGTAAGAAGCTTTCGGCTAAAAAGATGATGTTAGCAATGTCCTACAGTCCAGATAGTCTGTTGAGCAAGCAGCGTTGAATTACTGAGATAAATGGATATTCAAGGTAGTTTTTATTGCCAAGTATTTTTGGTATATGCCTATTTTAAATCTTCTGCAACATAAGATTATTCGTTTGTTATGGCTATTACCCTATATCTATAACAACCTAGTAGATAATTCCTTTTAATAAAAAGTGATTAAACGAACAGTGAGTTAATACATGACTTTACAGAATTGGAGACGTAAGCGTGGCGTTGTACTTACTACCAAGGGTTTACAAAAAATTAAAGAAGCAAAGCATCAGTTAGAAGCAAAAGAAAATTTTGGAAATCGGTATACTCTTGAAGAAATGAGTGTACGTTCTGGTTTATATTCCGCTACTATCTCGAAAGTATTGAATCGGGAGGGAGGAGTTGACAAACAGACTATTGAGAAGCTTTTTTCCGTTTTTAACTTAAAAATAGATAAAAGTGACTATTCAAGCTCAAATACTCGTCTAGATTGGGGAGAGGCTATCTTTAACTCCGCTTTTTATGGGCGTGTAGAAGAACTTATTACATTAGAGCAATGGATTCTTAATGAGAACTGCCAATTGGTTGCACTCTTGGGAATAGGAGGTATTGGAAAAACAGCACTGTCTGTAAAGTTTGCTCAAAAAATTCAGGACAACTTTGAGTATGTGATTTGGCGATCGCTACGAGAAGCGCCACCTGTTAAAATTATTCTAGGTAACTTAATTCAATTTTTATCTGACGAACAGGAAACAGAAAGTAACTTACCAGAAAGTTTTAGCGATCGGGTATCGCGACTACTCTATTATTTACAAAATTATCGCTGTTTAGTATTCCTTGATAATGCAGAATCAATTCTCCGCAGTGGTAGCCGCGCCGGACTTTATCGAGAAGGATATGAGGAATATGGTGAGCTTTTAAGACGGGTGGGAGAAGCAAATCACCAAAGCTGCTTAGTGCTGACTAGTCGTGAAAAACCCAGAGAAATAGCATTGTTGGAAGGACAAGCACTACCTGTTCGTTCATTGCCACTGAGTGGATTGAAGGTGGCGGAAGGGCAGGAAATTTTAAAACTCAAGGGACTATCGGCGGCAGAGGATGAATGGAAATTAATGATTGAACGTTACGCAGGCAATCCATTAGCTTTAAAGATAGTTGCCACAACCATTCAAGATATCTTTGATGGTAATATGAGTGACTTTTTGCAACAAGACACGGCTGTTTTTGGAGACATTCGCGATATCTTAGAGCAGCAGTTTGAGCGCTTGTCAGATTTAGAAAAGGAAATAATGTATTGGCTAGCGATTAATCGTGAGCCAATGGCACTTCCAGAATTGCGAAATGATATTATATCACCAGTAGCACCAGCAAAATTACTAGAGGCTGTAGAATCTTTAGGAAGGCGATCGCTAATTGAGAAGGCTTCTCTACGAGACCCTGCGCGTAGCTTGCTTCCCCGTAGGGGTACGCTAATGCCAACGCCTACGTTGATTGAAAAAAGTAAAGCACTATTTACACTTCAGCCTGTAGTCATGGAGTATATGACTAGTAGATTGATAGAAGAAGTCTGTGAAGAAATTGTTACTCAGAATATTGATTTGTTTAGGCGTCATGCTTTGATAAAGGCGACTGGTAAAGACTATGTTAAAGATATTCAGGTTCGCCTTATCCTTAAACCAGTCATAGATGGGTTGCTTTACGACTTAAGAAGCAAAAAAAATATTGAAAGTCAGTTAACTCAAATTCTTGCAACACTGCGAGAAGAATCTCCGCTAGAACCAGGGTATACGGCTGGCAATATTCTCAATCTGCTTTGTTATTTAGAGACGGATCTAAGTGGCTATGATTTTTCTTATCTGACTGTTTGGCAAGCAGACCTACGCAACGTAAATTTACACAATGTAAATTTTGCTCATGCCAATCTAAGTAAATGTGTTTTTGCTGAAACCATAGGGGGGATTCACTCAGTGGCATTCAGCCCTGATGGAAAATTTTTAGCGACAGGAGATACTAATAATGAGATTCGCCTGTATCAGGTTGTGGATGGAAAACAACTGCTTACCTGCAAGGGGCACAAGGGTTGGATTTGGCCAGTTACCTTTAGTCCCGATGGTTGTGTTCTCGCTAGTGGCAGTGACGATCAAACAGTGAAGCTGTGGGATACTAGCAGTGGGCAATGCCTCGCAACCTTAGAAGGTCATAGCGGTGGAATATGGTCTGTTTCCTTCAGTTCGGATGGTAAAATGCTGGCAAGTGGCAGTGAAGACACAACGGTGAGGTTGTGGGATGTCGGCAGCGGTCAATGCATTAAGATTCTACAGGTATCCAGTCGGGTGTGGGCAGTCGCATTTAGTCCTGATAGTACAATACTTGCAAGTGGAAATGACGATCACACGGTGAAACTATGGGATATCAGCGTTGGTCAATGTATCAAAACCTTGCTGGGACACACCCATAGGGTGCAGTCTGTTGCCTTTAGCTTGGATGGTTCGCTAGCTAGTGGTTGTCATGACCAAACATTAAGGGTGTGGAATATCAGCAGTGGTCAATGTCTTCAAATTCTGCAAGGTCATACTGACTTAATAAATTCAGTTGCTTTTAGTTTAGATGGTCGTAAGTTGGCAAGTGGGAGTGATGACCAAACAGTTAAGCTATGGGATGTGAGTACAGGTGGATGCATCAAGACTTTGAAAGGACATGGTAGCAAGGTGTGGTCAGTTGCCTTTAATCCTAATGGTACAACGCTAGCGAGTGGTAGTGATGACCAAACGGTTAAGCTGTGGGATTTGAGTACAGGTGGATGCCTCAAGACCTTTCAAGGTTACTGTAATGGCATATGGTCAGTTACCTTCAATCCCCAAGGCACCATGCTGGCTAGTGGTAGTAGTGACCAAACGGTGAGGTTATGGGATGCCAGCACTGGTCAATGCCTTAAAACATTGCGGGGGCATAGTAATCGAGTTACATCAGTTTCTCTTAACCCAGACGGTAGCATCCTTGCTAGTGGTAGTGAGGATCTAACGGTGAAACTATGGGATATTAACACCAGTAAATGTCTTAAAACTTTGCACGGACATAGTAATAGAATATTATCAGTCGCTTTTAGTCCTAATGGCACGATGCTGGCCAGTGGTAGTGAAGACCAAACAATAAGACTGTGGGATGTTAGCACTGGGCAATGTTTGCGGATTCTGGAGGGACAAACTCATCGGGTATGGTCAGTTGCTTTCAGCCCAGACAGTCATACATTAGTCTGCGGTTGTCACGATCAAACAGTAAGGCTGTGGGATGTTATTACTGGGCAATGTTTGCGGATTCTGCAAGGTCATACTGACTGGATCTGGTCAGTTGCTTTTAGTCCTGATGGTACAACATTGGTAAGTAGCAGCGGTGACCAAACAGTAAAACTATGGAATGTTAGCACCGGATTGTGTCTTAAAACTTTGTATGGGCATACTAATTGCGTATATTCCGCTGCTTTTAGTATGGATGGTTGTACATTAGCAAGTGGTAGCGGTGACCAAACTGTGAAGCTGTGGGATGTCAGCACAAGCAACTGCGAGAAAACTTTATCAGCACACACTAAGTTAACCTGGTCAGTTGCTTTTAATCCTAAAGGTAATACTTTAGCTAGTAGTAGTGAAGATGGAACAATTAAGCTTTGGGATATATTGACAGGTGAATGCCTGAAAATTCTTTTTAGCTCTAGACCTTATGAAGCCATGAACGTTACTGCTATTACAGGTGTAACTTTGGCGACTATTACCACTCTAAAAGCTTTAGGAGCGGTTGAGCATCAAGATAGATAGTATTTTAGTACTACTACAGTGATTGTTCATTTGTTCTTCATTCAATATCTTGATTCAATCTCTTGAGATGCACTCAAATTATACACTTTTTGTTGATAAGATAGATGTTTCTGAAGCAAGTAAAATTGCGAACTTGCTACCTTCACCTTCATCTACCCTGCCTTACTGTGCAGTATATCCTCCATCAATCATCATATTATGACCCGTGATGAAGGAAGTCGCATCTGAGCACAACCAAACCACCGTTTTTGCAATCTCTTCAGGCTTGCCAATACGCCCTATTGGATGCGCTGTTGGAAGTTGAGCAATTAAATCTACGGGAAGACTAGCTAGCATATCAGTTTCCGTAGCACCTGGACTCACGACATTGACTCGGATACCAGATTTAGCATATTCTATTGCTGCGGTTCTAGTTAGGGTAATGACTGCGCCCTTTGTGGCTGAGTAGATGGCATAACCAGGTACACCAACGACAGCACCGACAGAAGCCACATTTACGATCGCCCCGCTGTTCTGTTTGAGCATCGCCCTGATTTCGTACTTGAGGCAGAGCCACGTTCCTTTAAGATTTACGTTAACCAGACGATCCCAGTCTTCTTCTGAGATATCATCAGTGATTAAGCCGGGATTGCCTCCAATCCCAGCATTATTGCAAGCGCAGTCTAGACGACCATAAGTTTTTACAGTTTTATCGACCAGTGCCTCTACTTCAGCAGCATTTGAAACGTCGGTCTTAACAAAAATAGCTTCACCTCCGATCTCTTTTATCAGGCGCACAGTCTCCTCACTTTCGACGAGCCGACGACTAGCAACCACAACTTTTGCTCCAGCACTGGCAAATGCGATCGCACTCGCCCGACCAATACCTGATGAGGCCCCTGTAACCAGCGCGACTTTCCCATCTAATAGACCTGTCATACGTGTGTTCCTTCCCTTTTGATTGCTTTGTTTTGCACCAACTGAACTATTTGCGTTTCTGTAGCGATACTGCACCTACACTAAAAACTAAAACTCCTAACACAGCAGAAGGTTCAGGGACAGGCACTGGCTCAAGGGCGGAAAACGCTAATTTTCCGATTAGCTGATGAGTGGCAGTCGTAGGATGGACTTCATCCCAGAACAAAAACTTGTCTGGGATACACATAACTGGCTGTGTGGTAATTTCAATAGATACCACTGGTGAATCTCCGATGCACGAGTCAGTTCCATTTGTAAGATTGAATTCCTCCGGCTTTGCAATAATCCGATTAAAAAGAGAATTAACATCAAGAGAAATAATGTTGACATTAGGGTTTAGTTCCTGACTCAAAAGTTTGAGGTTTGTAGTCAAGCTGGAATTATGTTTACTGGTAAAAGTGCTAAGTAAGCTAGAAATTTGACTATTGCCACTTGTAACTGGAAACTTTCCTAAATCTGGCAGATTCAACACCATAATATCTCTAGCTCCGATAGCAGCAAGCGATTTTACCGCCGTTGATAAATTTGTCACACTCTGGGTAGGGTTGGGAGTGCCTTGGAAAAAGTAATCTAAATAATCATTAACACCCGCCCACAAAATGTAAAGGGAGTTTGGATCGGCAGACGGATTTGCTGTTGTAAAGCTGTTGATTTGTTGTTGTAATCCTGGTAGAGTGCTGATTCCGATATTCTTCAATCCTGTAGTTGCGCCACCAAAGGCAAAGTTGGTCTTCGGATTGAAAGTTATCCCTAGATCGGAGGCGAGATATTCCACCCAAACCGAACCATTGGAAAAACGTTCATTAAAGTAAGGTGGATTTGGGGGAACGATTTTGTTAGTTGCATTAAATACATTACCCGTATCGGAAAAGCTATCTCCAAAAACATAAATCTCGTCATAATCTTTTGCCGAGACTTTGAGCGGAAATATCAAAAATAACAGGTAAAAGCCCGCCGCCAAAATTTGTTTTTGCACGATCGACTACTGGATATGCTTTAAATCTTGATAGATAACTTTAACAAAAAGTGAAGCTACGATCTAAAGAACTTTTCAGTGCTGATTCAGATTCGCCCTGATGTGGAACAAGACCTAGCGCCACGTTACCCCAACGCATTACACTTGCAGAGGCGACTCCTGCTGCACCAAAGCCATAAATGAGAACCAAATCATTTTCACGAATTTTACCCATCTGTGCAGCGTGATAAAGATTGGCTACAGTAAGTACCGGCCCAATATTAGCGTACAGAGGGTAGAGATTAAGGGTACGCTCTGAGTCAATACCAAGTACACGTACACAGAAGCTTGAAAACCAAGCTGTGGCTGTATTGAAAAGGAAAAAGTCAATTCGATCGAGAGTTAAATCGGCTGCCGAGATAGCACCTTCGCAACAGGTACGTAAAAGCTGAGTCGATTCTTCACTGAGCGCATTTTTTGCGTCCTTGTTCAACTGCATCCGAATTCGTGGATTGCCTTGCTTGTTTTCTCTAATATTTAAAGTTAATAAGTCACATAAACAACTTGTATTCACAGTTTTTGTACTGAGTATTCCTTGGTTAGGTTTGACTGAACCGACAACGAAGGCTCCAGCACCATCACCGAGAAACCAGGAAACAGTATCTTCCTCATCGACAAAGCGAGAGTAAGTGCAGGAAATTACTACCAGTACATTGCGGTACTCACCTGCTTGTACCAGAGCACAAGCAGTTTGCAATGCTACCGGGGTAACACCACACGCTCCATCAAGATTCCATGCAGCGCCTTGCAGTCCCAGTTTTTGGGCAAGGAAGGCGGCATTACCAAATCCGATTTGTTCGGGCCAAATCGAGGCTACGAGCATGAGATCGACTTCTTCAGGATTAAGCTTCGCTGCTTTGAGAGCATCACGAGCTGCACGCTCTTCTAGCATCAGCGATGATTCACCTGGAGCAAGTACCCGCTGTTCGACAGTACCACGAAAAGGATCTGACAGATATGGCAACATCTCCAAATCAAACTCGTTGCTGGGGGTAGAGCCAGCAAGCGAAAACAGCCTTCCCAAGCTTTTTTCCTCGACTTGAGCAACTATATCTGGGTATTTCTCTCTGTAATAATCTTTTGTACGTCTGATGCTGGGAAAACTAACTGCGATCGCGCGAATACCTACTGAATGATGCACCATGAAAATCTCCTCTTAGTAATTCGTAGCACCTTGTGCAATCAGATTGTCAACATGACTCCTAATTGGTGCAAGCCGGGTTGGGTCAATTACTACGTCAACAACATACGGACAGGTCGAGGCGATCGCTTTCTCCAAAGCTGCCTGGATTTCAGGTTCTGTTTCAACGCGGATGCCGTCAGCTCCCATTCCACAAGCTATCTTGACAAAATCCGCCTGCGGAATCTCTACATCTACACCTTGGAAGCCTAGCAAAGTCATCCCCTGGTCGCACATACTATAGCGCCCATCGTTTAGTACAATCCAAACGGCAGCGATCTGGTATCTTACAGCCGTGCTTATCTCATTGTTCATTAGCATGGCACCGTCTCCAACTATGGCGACGGTCTTACCATTGCGTGCCAGTGAAGCACCCACGACGCCTGTGACGAAATGACCCATAGATGCAAACCTGGTACTGACTCGGAAACGACCTGGTTTGGCAAATCGCAGTAAGTTAATTGCCCAAGCTAGCGAGTTTCCTCCTTCAGCCATGACAACCGCATCGCTTCCTTCAACTATTTGCCGTTGAATTGCATCCATGAGTACTTCCGGTCGCACTGGGCCCTCTGCGCGTGGATTAAGTATTACAGGCTTAGAACAAGGCAGCAACATTTCTGTTAACTGATTTGGGTGTTGTGGAAAGTTCTTTAGCAGTGCCTTTACAAACATTCCCACATCGGACTGAATGGCAAAGGTTTCGGCAGATGGATATGCAGTTCCTGGAACCTCTGGGTCGATATCGATATGCACGAAGCCTCGTTTTGGAATCATTGCAAAATTCCAGAACGAAGTCCATTCACTGAGGCGCGTTCCTAGCACCAACACTCGTAAAGGTCGTTGTTCTTGCATATACGTTAAAACTGACGTATCTCCGGCAAAACCTGTAACACCAACAAATTGAGGATGGTTTTCGGGAAAAATGCCTTTGCCCCGAGGCGAACACATTACCGCCGCTCCCGTTGCTTCTGCAAGCTGACGAATTTCTGCTGCTGCACCCCGCGCACCAAAGCCGACCCAAATGGCAAATGGTCCTTCTGAAAGCAACCGCGTACATTCTGCAATAGTTTCCTCATTTACGGCTGCGGGAGCAAAAGAGAAAGCCACTTGTGGCAATGATGTCTTAACTGAACTAGTTTGGATATTAGTCGAGATATTTAAGTGTGCGACAAAACCATCTGGTCGGGCTATACCAAGTGCCAACCGTCGATGAACTTTTGACAGTTCATCGCTGCATTCGAGAGTCGTCGCATAATGAAACAGTGGTTCTGATGTGAACAGTCCCTCACTAGGCATGGTGTAAGTGCTGGTTTCTTGGAATGCCCACCTTCCACGCTGCGATGCCGATGTGGAAGGCGACAGAAGAATAACTTTAGCACCTTCCCAACGTGCAGCAAACAAGCCAGTTAATGCATTGGTAATCCCTGGACCAGTTGTAGTGAATACCACAACTGGGCGATCGCTAGCAAAATACGCCTCAATGGCTGCAAAAGCGGCTCCAGCTTCATGGCGAAAGTGCAACACCTGGATAGAACTTTGATGTAGTGCAGCCCACACTGGCGCGATCGCACCTCCCGAAACACCAAAGGCATACTGCACCCCCATATCTTCCAGGATTTTTACCACTGCCTCCGCTACCGAAAAAGTTTCGGATGGCTTGCTATTAGATGGCTGTTTACTTGAGTTTAATTGTTTAGTGGTATTTGCTTGTGTATCCTGAAATTTCACATCCATACAAATTATACTTAGGAATAATTTCCTTTTTGGAATAACTATTATCCCACACCTAAACTTAGTAATCTTGTATTATCAATGTAATATAAATTTGTTTGGATAACGCCCATACAACTTCGGTGAGTACTGCTTTTAACGCAGGTATAACTGTAAAACGATCTTGGCGGTTCACTTTGTCAATCTTTGAGCAACCTATAAGTTCCGCGTTGCCCTGATATAGAAAAAATGTTCAGAGACTTCAAGAACAGTGGATGTGGCGATGTTTGTGGTGGTCACTGAGCGGCTTGCCCCGAGCAAAGGCGTAAAGCCTGCGGCATAGCTACGCTTCGGGCGCAGCCTCTCGTAGAGAAGGAATCGAAGTGCGGGCTGTGCCAACACGGATGACTTCACCCGTCTTTTGGTTTGTGAAAACTGAACGCTATCAATCAAGCTTTGGAGTATAAAAAAGTGATTGAATTAAATCAGTATAAGGCTTTAACTTTCGATTGTTACGGAACCCTAATTGATTGGGAAAATGGCATCTTAGGGGTGCTAAAACCATTTCTGCTGGCACATAACACTAATTTGGATGACGAGCAAATTCTTGATATTTTTGCTGAATTTGAAGCAGAACTCGAAATTGGAGAATATATCAAATATCGAGAAGTTTTGCAAAGAGTAGTTCAGAAATTTGGTGAACGATTTGGCTTTGAGCCAACTGCTGACGAACTAAATTCACTTGCCGATTCGATTCAGCATTGGCTGCCTTTCCCCGATACAGTTGAGGCACTTAGAACTTTAAAGCAAAAGTTTAAGCTGGTAATTATCTCAAATGTAGATGACGATCTCTTTGCTTTCTCGGCAAAGCACTTGGAGGTGGAATTTGACGAGGTAATCACAGCAGAACAGGCAAAAAGCTACAAACCTGCCTTCAACAACTTCAGACTGGCGATTGAGAGAATTGATTTGCCGCTAGAGCAGATATTACACGTTGCTGCTAGTGTATATCATGATATCGTCACAGCCAAATCTCTAGGATTATCAACAGTCTGGGTAAATCGTCGAGCAGAACAAGGGGTTAGTGCGACTTTACCAGCAGTCACCCAACCTGATTTAGAAGTGCCTGATTTTAAGACTCTCGCGGCTTTAAGTTTACAGTAATTTGCTGATTTGAATTTAACCACGAGAGGAACAAAAAGTAGATCGCATTTAGATAGACAGATGCCAAAGAACGAATTTGTTGTTATAGCACAAGCTTTGGTGGTTAGGACATCAACAGACGATAAAACTTAGACACAAAAAGGCTTTTCACCCAGTCCCCAGTCCCCATTACCCCTTATCCCCAGAGGGGGCCCCATCATCCCCAGTCCCTTGCTATAAAAAACTAAACAGGGATTGCAACATAGATTGATTCTGTCTTACTCTAGAAAAAATACTACGTCAGTTTAATGTTCTTAAACTTTGGGAACCACAGCATATAACTGGCTTTTTTTTCCTGTGCGCCCTGCCGATCGCCTTGTTCAATAAAACACTTTGATAGCCTAAAACGATGAAAGCATCTGCTAATTTTGACTTTGAAGACGAAAAATTCAATGCACCGCCTTCGCAAGTCCTTCCCTGGTGTCAGATGATTAATCCTCGGTATGGCACAGATGGTATACAATCTCACGGTTTGGCGATTAAGCTGGATAATGCCAATGCTGTCGGCTTTGTACCAGATGATAATTGGCAGCAAGTTGAGCATGAATTTAGCTCTGGAGTAGAAACAGTCTTTATTAGCGCTACTCCACGCTTGGTCATAGTGCGCCGGGGGCCATTGTCTGTTAAAGACCGGGAAAGTGGACTAAAACTGGGTACGCTCAAAGATAATTATGATGCTTTTTTAGCCGACAAACTTAAATTTAAAACCTTTACTCGCTATCTAATTTTTCTAGTGGGTGAGAATAAAAAGTTTTTACATGAATCACCACTACAACTAACTCTCAATGGTGCAGCCGGAGCGAGTTTCAGCAAAACCTACTGCGAATATCAACAAGGCAGAGTAGTAGGTGGATTCGTGGCTGAACTAGAAAAAGCTTATGCTATCTACCGCAAGCAACCTTTGACACCAAAAGGGCCTTTGTTCCACGCTCACGGGATTTTTTGTCCGATCGTTGAGTGTGAAGAAAGAGGAATTGAACCAAATACAGTTTTGGTAGCTTCAACTGTGGACTATAAACATCCCACTGTAGGGACTTTAACGCAATATTTAATTGCTTCCGATGCTCTGGAGTCTGCAATGATTTGTAAGACTTTTGAAGAATACAAAGATTTTGGCAAGGAACCTGTAAAATCAGAAACCCCTAAATTGGCAATGGCAGGAGTTTCCAACTCTTACGTTTATGCTGATGAAGATGATTTTGCTTATCCGCCGTATTAAGGAGAGTGAGGAGTTAGGAGTGATGAGTTTTGAATTAATAACTCCTAACTCCTAACTTCTAACTTCTAACTTCTAACTTTATTCTTTGAGCAGCAAATAATATAATGAACCATTACCGCCTGTGACACCAGCGCGATCGCCCGCTAGTTTACCAGACCCCATGAAATAATCCACCCGGCCCGGCCCTTTGATGGCGCTTCCTGTATCCTGGTCAAGCACAAAGCGGCTGACAGTACGCCTCTGGAGTTTGCCACCACTGGCAGGATAGGGAAATGAGTTGTAAATCAGGGCTAACGCTCCCGGTGGCATGAGAGACTTATCTGTAGCAATAGAACGTTCTGCTGTCACTGGCACATGAATACTACCAGTAGCACCTCTACCGCTTGTTTCTTGGAAGAAAATAAATCGTTCCCAGCGCGGTAGATAATTGTTCAATTCTTGGGGCTTTTGTCGGAAATAAGCAATCAAACGTGGCATTGTTAATCCTTCCAGGGGAAGTTTGCCATCTTTGGCTAATTCTTTGCCGATACTAGTCCAAGGGTAATCAGTGCCGCCGGCATAGCCAATTGATGTTGTCTTGCCATTAGTTAATTTAATTTGGGCAGAACCTTGGATATGTACCATGTATGCATCTAGGCGATCGCGAAACCAAAGCAATTCTAAACCGCGTAATTTGCTCTTATTCCCTTTTAAACCATCCTTCCCTTCCAAATCAATTCGTTTTGGGTGAGGTTTCGGCCATTGGCTGAAATCAGGTGGTAGCCGATAAAGAGGATACTTATAGATTGCAGTTCTGACACGGCTAGCGGTGTAAACAGGTTCGTAGTAAGCAGTGAACTTAACAGTACCCTTGCCATCATTGCCCACGGACTGGTAGAAAACAAACTCACGACTGACAGCAGCTTGTAATTGTGCTGCTGACTTAGAACTGACAACCAGTTGGCGGAAACGCAGCAAACTCCGGCGGACGCGATCGAGAGTGATTTCCTTGATCGGATAGTTTTGATATGCTGCGATCGCATCACCCTTTGTTAGGTAAAGCAAACTGTTATCAATGGAAGCTAATAACGCTTTGCGATCGCCTATTTTACCTCTTTGACCCCAAATTTGCTCATCCCAACCCAAGCAAGTCGGCCGGAGTGTACAATCGCTTCCGATAGTGATTGGTTTTAGCGGCGGCGCGATCTCAGGAGCGATTGGTATTGGTATAGGTGGAAGATCGGGAGTCGTCGGTAGTGGCAAAGGCAGTAAGTTAGGAACCTGAGCAACAGCCGACCAGAGCGGGTTTACGAGGGCAATTCCTAGACTCAAGGAAAGCAAAGCAAGGGTTTTTCTCATCATTTAGTTGAATCTTTCAACACTAGAACTAAAAATAGGTTCTACCCGGATTGCCACAATCCGAGAAGGGCGTACTACCATATATTCCCCTTGAATATTTTTGATCGGTACGCTAATAAAGTCATTAGAAGCAGATTTTGGCACAAGTTCGCCGCTATACCATTTCTGAAACTCTTGAATAGTAGGAAAACGTACTTCTTCTCGGTGGCCGCTTTCCAGTAGGAGGTATACGGCATATTCATTTGCGGTTCTAGCCATAAAGTTGAATCATTTAAAAAACATTCAACCCATTGTTAACCACGTAACCCCCGAATGAAAAGGGTAAGCATACGGGAGGTTGGGAGCAGGGGGGCAGGGGAGCAGGGGGCAGGGGAGCAGGGGAGCAGGGGAGCAGGGGAGTAGGGGAGTAGGGGAGCAGGGGAGACAAGGGGACAAGGGGACAAGGGGACAAGGGGGAATTATT
>NZ_JAVRCA010000068.1:0-48188 GCF_034530995.1 Nostoc sp. DedQUE04
GAGTTTTTTCTTTTAATCCTTTTATTCAGAATACTCGGAAAGTGACAGAAGAGGGTTAACATGAGTCCTTTTTCCCGCAAGAGTGCAAAAGTTACTTTTGCAAGAGACTCTATGAGTGGAACTCACAAGGAACTATAAAAATATCTCTTCCCCAGTTCCCAGTTCCCAGTTCCCAGTCCCCAGTCCCCAGTCCCCAGTCCCTATTTTTAAGGCAGGTCTAATGTTTAGGATGAGCCTGTTAAAAAAACTGCGCTTAAATTTTGCTGTATAAAGGTACCAACAATATTTAATATTGCAATCTGTTGGATGCTCGAATTACTGCTATTACTGGGTAGTATACATTACAAATACTTACTTATTTATTAATATTACGAGTGCTTTGATGATTGAAATCCTAGCCACACTTTCTGCCTCTGCGGCAGCAGGAATCAGAATAGGCATACCTTTGCTAATTATTGGCTTATTGCAGGGTAGCAACTTGTGGTCACAAGTTCCAATCTTATCTCACATTTCTCCACCAATATTATTATGTTGCCTCACCAGTTGGTCATTAATTGAATTATTAGCTTCAAAAAAGCTCTGGGGGCAAAGATTGCTCCAAGTGGTTCAGTTATTCATGTCTCCCCTTGTAGGGGCGATTATGGGGTTAGGAGTAGCTACAGCAACAGCAACCCCAAACTGGCTGATTGCCATAATTGGAGGTTTATTAGCTTTGGTACTCCAGCTCGTCCAAATTGGTTGGTTCTATCGGTTACGTGGCTTACCGTTGTGGGCAGTCTTTCTTCAAGATACCTTGTGCATTGCTCTAGTACTATTTGCCTTTGATGCTCCTTGGCAAGGAGGAGTAATTGCTTTAATACTGCTCTGGTTCGCAGTTCGTAGTGCTAAACAGTGGTATGACTGGTATAACAAAGGCAGAAAAGGGCATGGGGCATAGGAAATGGGGCATGGCAGACAAGTGAGATGAGGAAGTATGGGAAGTAGGAAGACTAAGGGGAGATTTGCACTAAGCTTTTCGCCTCTGCCCAATGCCCAATGCCCAATGCCCCATTCCCTTTATCGCAAAAGCCCAATCATGTGCAAGAAGCCATGACCAGTAATCAGTTCTACGATTAAGGCAATAAAACCCAGCATCGCAATCCGACCATTCCATACTTCAGCACTAGTCGTCAGACCCCATTCCCAACGCTCTTGAGGGTACATCTTGACCATTTTTTTCATTTGAGCAGCTTGCGAAAGCTTGAAACTGGGGTTTCTCAGTGCATCAATCACTAATTCGGCTAGTGCATTAATAAATACTGGATGAGTATTAGGAGCAGGTACGCGGCGGAAGTTGTGAATTCCTGATTCTTCGGCTACTTCTCGATACTCAATATCAATTTCTTGTAGTGTCTCGATATGCTCTGAGACAAAACTGATTGGCACCACAACCAAATCTTTCACGCCTTCTGCGCCTAGTTCTTTGAGGGCATCTTCAGTATAGGGTTGGAGCCATTCTACTGGGCCGACACGACTTTGGTAAGCTAAGGTGTGAGCATTGGGTCGATTGAGAGTCTGCATAATCAACGCAGTACATTCTTCAATTTCCACTTGGTAAGGGTCGCCTGCTTCTTCAACGTAGCTTTTCGGAACGCCATGAGCGCTGAAGAATATATGAACGTCATTCGGGTTGGGGAATTGCTCAAGTTCTTGGGCTATGAGTTGCGCCATTGCTTGAAGATAGCCTGGTTGTTTATACCAAGAAGGAATGACGGTGTAATCAATAGGTTGGAGTTTTGGATCTTCTTGCCAAAGCTTGTCTAAAAGCCGGAAGCTGGAACCACTGGTACTGATAGAAAACTGGGGATATAGTGGTAATATTACCAGGTGTTCTACCTTGTCTTGGGTAATTTGTGCGATCGCCTCTTCTGTATAAGGATGCCAATAACGCATTCCCACGTAAATATTAACTTCTTGCCCTAAAAAACCTAACTGTTCTTTTAAAGCTTCCCCTTGAGCTTCTGTGATCTGCCGCAACGGGGAACCACCACCGATTTGCTTATAATTTTCTTGAGATGTTCTGGTTCGCCGTGTGGCAATAAACCAGGCTAGGGGCTTTTGCAACCAGCGAAATGGTAGGCGAATAATTTCCGGATCGGAAAATAGATTGTACAAAAACGGCCCAACATCTTCTAGCTTATCAGGGCCACCGAGATTGAGTAATAAGACGCCTACACGACCCATAGCAGTTACTTTCCCCCAATCTTTTCAGGTTTTTTACTAATGTTAACAATATATCTTTATTAAATATAAAGCTTAATAGCAAGGAAATATGCAATGGCAACAATTTTAAGAGATTGGAGTTACCGTTATCAGTGGTTATATGATGGTATCTCTCGTTTAGCAGCCTTAAGTGTAGGTGGTGAAGCCCGTTTTCGGCAACTTGCTTTGCAAGGCTTAACAATTCGCTCAGATTCTCAGGTTTTAGATTTATGTTGTGGAAGTGGCCAAACGACTGAGTTTTTAGTAAAAACTTCACAAAACGTAACAGGTTTGGATGCTTCACCTAAGTCTTTGCAACGGGCGCGGCTAAATGTACCGGAAGCTTCATACATAGAAGCTTTTGCTGAAGAGATGCCATTTGCAGATAATCTGTTTGATGTGGTGCATACCAGCGTTGCATTACACGAGATGCAGCCTCAGCAATTACGAAAAATTATTAATGAAGTTTATCGGGTGTTGAAGCCAGGAGGAGTATTTACGCTGGTGGATTTTCACGCTCCGACAAATCCGATATTTTGGCCTGGGATATCGGTGTTTTTGTTGTTGTTTGAGACGGAAACAGCTTGGAAATTACTGAAAACTGATTTAGCTGAGTTGTTAGCTAAGACTGGCTTTAAAGTGAGTAAGTCTACTTTATATGCAGGTGGGAGTTTGCAAGTGATACAGGCGAATAAATGAACAATACTACTTTATTAATAGCAGCTAAGAGACTCTGCTATTAATAAAGTATGGGTGATTTTTATATAGTACTTAAGCAGGTAAGCGGTGAAAAAATGACGCAGGAACTAATAGACCTCAAAAAGAGTATTTTGGAAGGACGTTATGCAGATGCCTTAGCAATTGTAGACGAATTAGAAGGCATGAGTAAACAAGCTATTCTGCGGAATATCCAAGCTTATTTAAGGATTTTGCTGATTCATTTGATTAAGAACCAAGTAGAACAACGATTAACTGGTTCATGGGCAAATTCTATTCGTAATTCAATCCGAGAAATTAAAAGTCTTAATATCAAAGATAATAAAAAATCTCACTATATTAATTTATGTGAATGGGAGAGTTTAATAGAAGAGGAAGTGATTGAAGATGCGATCGCTGATGCCAGCGATGAAGTAATGAATGGAGTATATAATCAATTCCAACTGTCTGAAATAGTGGATAGAAACCAAATTATTCAGACTGCGTTGAAGTTTTTGGCGCTAACTTATTCTTATTCAGCTAAGGAATTAACCGCAGTTGTGGCTGAAAATTTAATTCAGTTATCCGGTGGAGAAGATTGGAAAGCGGGTAGGCGGTAAAATGTTTGAATCCCGTTTCAATCCCTAATAGGGATTTTGAGAAATTGCAATCTTTTTGGGGCTTTTATGATTGCCGTCGCCCTGTTGTTTCAATCCCTAATAGGGATTTTGAGAAATTGCAATGCAATTCTCATGATGTACCGCCACGGTTTGCGCGTGTTTCAATCCCTAATAGGGATTTTGAGAAATTGCAATTTTTTAGGACGACCATGTTTGTTTTGAACAGTCATATATAGTTTCAATCCCTAATAGGGATTTTGAGAAATTGCAATAATAGCATAAGAATCAATTGCTGCACGAATTGAAGTTTCAATCCCTAATAGGGATTTTGAGAAATTGCAATCTGTGTGGTGAATTAGTGGAACAGTACTCCCATGATGTTTCAATCCCTAATAGGGATTTTGAGAAATTGCAATGCGCGGATCTTCGTTTTGTCTTTTTCCTGCCATTGGTTTCAATCCCTAATAGGGATTTTGAGAAATTGCAATAGCGGGAGCCTGAAAGCCAAGCTATATTTAGTTTTCAAGGTGCGGTTGCGCGGTTCTAGAGCAATCATAGCATTAGAGAATTTCTTTGGAAAGAGTGTCGGGAAAGGTTGAAAGCTGAAACTCAATTTTTGTAAGCATTTCAGAGATTGTGCGGATGAATTTAGACAATTAGTGGGGTGAAATGCTTGCTGGTGTTGAGATAGAAGCACTTTTTTTCGGGTGTGAAATTTGTACACCTACCCTTGCGCGCATTTGACCATACAGTAACCTAAATATAAGGGAACTTAGTAATTCAACGTAGAGATGATGAAAGAAATAACGCGCCGCAAATTTATTGCAACAGCGACAGTGGCGACAGGTTTTGCCCTTGCAGTACAACCCATTTCTGCCGGAGTCATCACTACTGATGCCAAGGGGTTAGTAGCTGGTGCAGTGAAAATTCCTGTCAAGGATGGCGAAATTCCTGCCTATAGAGCAGCACCAGCTACTGGTGATAATTTCCCAATTGTTCTAGTAATCCAGGAAATTTTTGGCGTACACGAGCATATCCAGGATATCACTCGTCGCTTTGCTCGGTTGGGATATTTAGCGATCGCACCCGAATTATTTGTGCGTCAAGGCGATGTCTCGAAGTTAAGCAATATAGACGAAATTCGTCCAATTGTCGCCAAAGTACCAGATGCCCAGGTGTTATCCGATCTTGATGCTACTGTAAACTGGGCAAAGAAATCAGCTAAGGGTAATGGTGAGAAGTTGGGAATTACAGGCTTCTGTTGGGGCGGTCGTATTACCTGGTTATATGCAGCACATAATCCCCAGGTAAAGGCTGGTGTAGCTTGGTATGGGCGACTTGTGGGCGATGCTACCGAACTTCAGCCCAAGTATCCGGTCGATATTGCATCAAAACTGACAGTCCCGATTCTCGGACTCTATGGTGGCAAGGATACAGGTATTACTCTTGATACAGTAGAGCAGATGCGCGATCGCTTAAAGTCCAGCAGTAGCAAATCTGAAATTATCGTCTATCCCAATGCACCCCACGCATTTTTTGCCGATTATCGCCCCTCCTACCGCCAGCAAGAAGCTCAAGATGGTTGGAAACGCCTCTTGGCATGGTTTAAGGAAAATGGTGTTTAAAAAATTAGCTACTTATGAACTGTGACGCTGAAAAAAGTCCCAAATTGTTTCACTGGCGTTCAGCCCCAGCTTGGCATTGAATTTGTTTAGGTTCTCGTCAGTTGAAGAACCACCAGGCCAGAAATGTCCACCGTTGACTACCGCTAGCTGCCAGACTTCGGAGTTGCCATTACAACCTGTGTAGATAGCGGTTTTCACTTTATCTTCAGAAAAATTCAAAGATGCATTTGATAAGGTGCATCGATCGTGCGATCGCCAAAACTGTACCATGTCTGAGATCGAAACCAGCGCTCCTCGTTGAGTGCGATCGTCACCTTCATAAAGTACATCGCGATCGTTTGTACCGTTGATCGTTAACATCGATATGGGAGTTTGAGGCTGGCAACTAGGTTTGAGTCTAACTGGGAGCGAACCAGCTACTGATGCAAAACCAGCAATTTTATCAGGTAACTTACAAGCTAGTGCTTGAGTAAGTATGCCACCTCTAGAAAAACCAGTGGCATAAACTTTATGACTATCAATATTAAGTTGCTGCTGAAGATGATTAATCAAAGCACTGACAAATAAGACATCATCTACCTTTCCTTGAGCGTTACCTCTAAGACTCCATTTTTGGTCAATTCCATCTGGATAAACAACAATAAATCCTTTTTGGTCTGCTAATTCATTAAAGCGAGTCACATTACTGATAGACCGACCATTACCATCATCTCCATGAAACACTAAAACTAATGGTATCGGGCGGTGTAGGTTATAAGATTTTGGAGTGTAAAAATAGTAAGTCCGTAACTTTCCTTGATCGTATATTTCTCCATAATTATCACCAATCAAGATTTTTTCTTTAGTTATATTTTTTTCGTCAGCCTGAATGGAATCGCAGGCTGTTATGAAACTAATTCCTAGTATAAATATTAAAATTTTTTTTAAAATATGAGAATTTTTAGATATATTCATGTTGATTAAATTGATTTATCTTAACTACTTGTCTTTAATTATAAGTCTTCTTCAGCAACAAAGTTTTAACTAATAGAGGCTAACAACTTTAGTTGTTAGCCTCTATTTAGATATTAAACTCTGACATTTACATAACGAGCAGGAACTCTAACTTTAACCCACCTGTGACCGCGTCGTACTGTTTCCCAATGTGCAGGAATTAACTTCCGTTGATATCGGGCAACAACAGGTCTACGCACAATAGCAGCTCTATGAACATTGGGTCTGACAATGATTTCTGCTGCTGATGCTTGTGACGGTAAGGAGGAAATTGCAAATGGGAGAGCAAGTAATGTACCTAATAAAATACGTTTCATATCCAAATCTCCATCAATTAATTTGCTTGAGTTTTATACAGCATTTATCAATAATTCGCGAACAAATATTCTTACTCATTAGCTTTACAGTAAGCTTTGTTTGTTACACGAATTAATTGATTTGCTGTATTGCTCTCAGTTTAAAATGCTGAATAAGAAAACACAGTGTAGTAAAGTCATAATGTCAGTATGACTTTATTCACATTTTAAACTTTGGACAAAAAAAAAGGAGTTTAGAATTCTCCCTTGAGTCTTATTTATTACTTAATAAAGTATAATTACTGAATTCTGTATGCAATCATTCCAATCAATACGGCAAGACCTAGCGCTCTGCGAAAATAATTAACGCCTTGAAATAGCTCCATCCACGCCCAAGTAAACAATGCGCCATTTGCCACAAAGTCTAACACTGTATTGATTTTACCACTTGTAAAAACTAGAGTGAGTAAACTAGCTACTATCCAAAGAATAAGTGGTGGGTTTGGCATTTGAGCCACAACAATTTTGCCACTGCTGTCACGGAAGGTTTTATCAACTAACGTGTTTTCCATTGTTTGAAATTACTACTTAGGTAAAATTATTAACTTGCAAAAATTACGCAGTAATTTATTGATAATAGGCTGAGATTTAATTGCAAGTTATTTAAAAAAATTAAAACATTAAACCAATTCTATTTTCACCCATCTAATTGCTGAGATTAGAGCAGTAAAGGATATTCATATATGACTATATTGAAAGACATAATTACACAAATGCCAATGCGTATTTCTTTATTCTCGACGTACTTAAAATAGAAAAGCCTCCCATAATGGGAGGCTGAAAAGTTAGCGGAGACAACTTGTTAAACTACAGCGATCGCTCCTCCTAATGCAGAGAAAATGGCGGAGACGAATGCTGTGGCAAACAGCCACCACGCTGCTGTAGCTGCGGCTTTGCGGGTTTCTTCTGCTTGCCGCTGTGCTTGATGCTTTACCTGTTCTAGACGGCGTTGGGCTTCCTGCTGTATGCGTTCTGCACGCTGTAATACTGTGTTGCGTGCCCGTTCAATTTGGTCGATGATTCGGTTGGCATCTTCTTCGGAGATGTCCTCACGAGAACTCATGATTGCCACTAGGGTATCACGGTCAAAAGAGGACAAGCGATCGCGCAGGGCATCAAAACCTGCTTGGGGATCGTCAAAAACTGTGCGAAGATCGCGCTTAATACTATCATAGTTAAGTTCTGGGCGATCCAGGGAGTTGAGATAGTTACGAATGCGGGCGAAAACCCCGTCAATTGCATCTTGAATGCCCCGTTGAATGCTGCGTACTTGTTCGACAAATTGATCCCTTACGGACACCATATTATCGGCAATCCGCGCCGCTTCTTCATCAGAAATATCTTCCCGAATTTTCAGCAAGGCGATGATGGTATCACGGTCAAACTGGGAAAGGCGATCGCCAAAACTTTCTACTCCAACTCGCGGATCGTGCAACAATAATTGCAAGTCGCGTTTGATACCTTCTGGGTTGAGTTCTTCTTTACCCGTTTGACGCAGATACTCTTCCAAATAACCTTTGAATGATTCTACTCTTTGTTGTGTACGGCTAGCTAGACGACGAGGCGCACGCACAAAGTTACGAATCGAAGTTTGGGTGGAATCAATGATTTCATTGACTTGTTCTTCACTCAAGTCTTGGCGTTGACTGAGCAATTTCACCAATGTATCTCTGTCTACCCGCGACAACCGACGGCGCAATGCGACGGCTCCTTCTTTGGGATTTTCAAACAATTTGGTCAAATCTCGCTGAATACCTTCAGGACTGAGTTCTTGTTTGCCAGTATTTCGGAGATAATCTGCGATCGTTGTTGTCACAGAGTCGTATTGCTCTTTAGCTTTATCGACTACAATTTGAGGTGTGTGGCGAATATTGTACCATGACTCTTCAGTAGTATTGATGATTTGATTAACTTGATCTTGACTCAAATCTTCCCGTTGACTCAACAATTGGACTAAGGTATCGCGGTCAAAGCGAGACAAGCGTGCCCGAATTGAGCTAATTCCAGCTTGGGGATCTTCCAGTAGCTTTTTGAAGTCGGCGCGGATGGCATCAGGATTCAATTCTGATTTTCCGGTGTTACGCAGATATGATTCTACATTCAGCCACAGGGTTTCTGCTTGATATTGTGCCTGTTCTGCTAGTCCTTTGGATTCTACCAAAACGCGATCGCGTTGTTTTTCCAACTCATCGACAATGCTATCTACTTCATATAACTGGACATCGTTACGTTGTAGCAATATCTGCCGAATTTCTTGGCGGTCAAGGTGCGCTAGCCGCAATGTCAGGGTTTCATAATCTGCCTCTGAGTCTTCCAACAGTGGTTTAAAATTCTGCTCGATGCCTTCGGGTGTCAAATCTGCCTTGGGAGTAACGAGCAGATAACTTTCTACTGCGCGTTGCAAGTCTTGAACTATATCTCTTTCTTCAATAGCTCTGACTGTTACTAGCACTTCTTGGCGGACTGTTTCTAGCTGATTGGCAATGCGCTGAATTTGGGCTTGGGTAAGCAATCCCCGTTGTTGCAGAATATTGGCAAAATCATTACGGGATAGTCGTTCTAGTTCCCGGCGGACGATTCCAGGGTCGGCTGCTGGATCGTAGATGACATCATGAAATTCCTGGGCAATTCTTTCTGGACTTAGTTGCCAAGCATAAGTATTGTGCAGGTAGTTTTCGACATCAGCCCGAATTGGGCTATAGGGTTGTGATGGTGTTGGCAAACCTAGCTTATCTGCTTGTTGAGAGACTTTATCTTTGGCGGTGGTGAGACTACGCAAGATTTTTTCCACATCCAAATCAGGCAAATCTGCCCGTCCCAGCACAGTGGCGGTTAAGGCGGATAGTGCTTGCTGGATTGTACTTTGCATTGGGCCAGAGCCTGCCTTTTGGTTTTGGTCAGTTTCTTTGGAACCACCCTGTTCTGCTAATAACCGATCCAGTTTGGCGTTGAGTTCATCTGTTTTGGTTTGTCCTGGTGGGAGTGATTTCAAATAATCCATTAACTCACCCAGCCGATCTGCGGTGGGTGCTTGCTGACTTACCACTTGCTGCCAAACCTTATATAAGGTATCAGAAATCCGGCTAACGTCTTTTTTGGAAAGATCGGTGCGGCTGCTGACTAACTCGATAAACTTTTGGCGGTCGATGTTGCGGATATCTGGAGTCCCGGCGATCGCTTTTAATTGCGGATCGTTGAGTAAATTTTCAAAATCACTCCGAATCTTTGATACATCGAGTTCTGGAGGACGAATCTTTTCTAAGTAATCTTCAATGTTTTCTCGGATACTTACGGGGTCGATGGCGCTTCCTAGTTCTCGACGGACAGCAGCAGCGGCGGCTTCAGCTGTGGCTACCACTTGGTTATTTACAGCTTTCGCACCTAGTGCGGCGGTAGCAGTTCCCATAATCGCCTGAAAGCCAGATGTTGCCGTATTGACAACTGAGCCAATTAAGGAGCCTACGGTGGTGGAACTTACCCAAACTAAGAGCAAAAAGTAAGCACCCCAAATCACTAAACCGAGAATCGCTCCCAATCCTCGGTCTGAGATCACAAGGCTCAATTTTACTGCTAGGTAAGAAGCGATTAATAAGGCGATCGTCACAGTGGCTAATGTCCAAATTCCCACTGCTGTACCGATTTTGCGAATATTACCGCCCAAACTTTCCACCTCCCTACTATCTGAATCCGAGTCAGATGAGTGCCCCAGGTAGGAAATACCGAATGCAAGGGAGAGATTAGTTAAAACTAATTGGAAAGCAAAGGCAAGAATCACGCCGGAGATTAAAGCCACAAAAAAGCGTGGCCCGGAAATGAGAACCGATGCTTGTTCTGGTGTGACGTTTGAGCGTTCTAATGGAACCTGTGCTAACCACAATAGTGGTTTATAGAGTCCCACCATGATTTCCGTACTTTGGAACATTGGATTTCCTTCTACCTACTAAGTTTCAATTTGGGGAATTAAGAATTTCTTGAGAAGCAACTCTTAGTATTTATTATGTTTGTACCTATGGCAATACCTAACTCTTTAGATCACAATCGTAGAATTTACGTCTTTAAAGCATCTCTCCAAAGGCTGAAACCCTCATACAGCGGAAGATATAACTTTTGTTAACTCTTGGTAAAGAACATAATTCAATGGCAAGCAATCTTACTTAATTTACTGCTAATTTTAATTTTAATTGTTTAATTTATAGTGAGTAACTCTATTTTAAAAATAGTTTGCTTTCAAATAGTTTAGATTTATTTCAATATCTGTTTTTATCACCCTCTCTAGGTGGATTTATTTATAATAATACGTTTAAGCATCGGTCAGAAGAAGTGCTTGTCTTTTGTGTCTATAGACAGAAAGCATTCTAGTTATTAATAGCTACATTAAAGTTAACAAACGAATTGTTGAGGGCAAGGAAATGGCAACTCCTTTTTCTAGAGATTTGCTAATAATGTCAACAGAATATAATAGTTGCGATCGCAATGATTTTCTGTTTGATTAGACTCCTCAAGCCTCAATTTTAAACGGTCGTTTTGCAATGATTGGCTTTCTTGCCTATTTAATTTGGGATTTAGTTGGCTATAAAGTTTTGTACTTGATTGGTTACGAGAGCATTTAAAGAATAAAAACCAACTTGATTAGGAAGGAAAAAACAATGAAAACTCGTCCCTCTACTGATTTACCAGCTGTTGCACCGGAATACAACGGTATAGACCGGAATGCATTTTTGTTTGGTTGGACTCCTCAAGCCGAAATTTGGAATGGTCGCTTGGCGGCTATTGGTTTCCTTGCTTATTTGCTTTGGGATTTAGCTGGTTATAGCGTCTTGCGTGACGTTTTACATTTGATTAGCTACTAGAAACTAAACACCTAAAAAACTATTAAATTTTGGAGAAAAAAATGGCAACTCAAGAAACTCGTCCCTCTACTGATTTACCAGCTGTTGCACCGGAATACAACGGTATAGACCGGAATGCATTTTTGTTTGGTTGGACTCCTCAAGCCGAAATTTGGAATGGTCGCTTGGCAGCTATTGGTTTCCTTGCTTATTTGCTTTGGGATTTAGCTGGTTATAGTGTCCTGCGCGACGTTTTACATCTGATTGGCTACTAGTCGTCTGCTACAAGCATTATGATAGGTTAAGATATGTTTGTAGTAAGCACTTAAGTGCTTATAGCGCTTCCCATTCAGAGACGGTACAATATTGCACCAATTTGGCAAATTTACCAAGATTGTTAATTCGTAGGTTGGGTTGAGTAACAAAACCCAACCTATACATTTTTATTTTTTAGCCTTAGCAGTATTGCATTGGCTTCTACAAATGCTTGCCAGTTTTCCACATACGACCTTTGAAAGTTTATTTATTGTGTAGCAAAAAAGTCACTTACAAGTAGGTGACTTTTCTCCGATCAAAATTTGACAAAAATTACTGAAATTTTAAAGAGTGATTATTCATCAATACTACTGGGAATACCCAAAACAGCACAGGGAAATTTAGAACCTAGTGCTTCAATCATTGGATGATTGACAGAGTTGCAACCTAGAAACAGAATATCAGCCGCTTCTGATTCAACAACTTTGCGAAGTTCTGTAGAAATGCAGCCAAATCGCAAATGAGATTTGAAAGAACCCTGCCATTCTTCAGCCAAACTTCGGGCTTGCCAGAGAATTATATCTGCTTGTTGTAGAGGAGCGATCGCTGTCTGTAATTTAGGTTGAGTTAATACCTGTGTGACAGACTTTGATACTTCACTAACTTCACATTCTAATGAAGATTGTTGTTGGGGAAAACTCAAGATATTTGAATACTGATTGCTTTGATTATCTTCTACTACATAAACGGCTTGAACTGTAACTTCTGTATTGGTGGCCAAACGCGTTTGATGGGCAACCCAAAAGGCAATATCTAATGCCGTATGACTGTTGGGAGATGCATCATAAGCAACAATTAAATTAACTGCTTTCGCCTTTTGAAGTTTTTTAGAAAAAGGTTTTTTTGGTTCTGGCAGTAGTACCATTTGTTCGATTAAATCATCTCGGCCTGTGGCACTTTGCAGACGTGCTAACATTGGCTTTATTTGCACAGCTTTACTTCTCCTAATGAAATGAATTAGCAATGAGAAGCAGGGCGACCAATTTTAGATTTTGGACTTCGGCTAGGTTCAGTCGAAGGATTTTGGATCTTAGATTGAGTGATGATAACCAAAATTTCAAATCTTAAAATTAGTCAAGGAAACCCCAATAATAACTGTATTACAGCCAAGGTCTTGGGGGTTCCTTCCATTGCCTACGGAGTTAGCTGACGGGCTAAGACTGGAAGGTGTCTCTCTCTTAGAAGTGCTGAGTGCTAAGTGCTGAGTTAATATTAATAATTCTTAACTTCTGACTCTTAACTCCTCATTTTCTATGAGATACGCCCCACAATATGGTTCCTCCGTTCCAAATTCAGCTTTCATGGATTTGAATTAGGCTACCCACTAAAAAAATGATAATCTAATTTACTCGTCTTGGGCAAAATATCGATCGAGGAAATTTAGGGCGTGGTTGCGGAGTTCAAAATACTCTTTTGAGTTTCGCATGGCGGCGCGATCGCGCGGATGCTCAAAAGGAACTTCTAAAATCTCCCCGATATTAGCAGCTGGGCCATTGGTCATCAAAACGATGCGATCGGACATATAAATTGCTTCGTCTACATCGTGGGTAATCATCATCACTGCTTGACGATTATTTTCCCAAATATCCAATACCTGCCGTTGCAATTTGCCACGAGTTAGTGCATCTAATGCCCCAAAAGGTTCATCCATCAGCAACATTTTGGGACGAATTGCTAAGGCTCTGGCAATACCTACTCGTTGTTTCATACCTCCAGAAATTTCATCAGGATATTTGTCAGCCGCCGCCGTCAAGTTTACCATTGCCAAGTGTTCATTTACAATGCTAATTTTTTCAGAGCGATTAGCATTTTTTAGCACTTCATCTACGGCTAAACGGATATTTTCTCGCACTGTTAACCAAGGTAACAGAGAATAGTTCTGAAATACCATCATCCTTTCGGCTCCTGGCTGACGAATTTCTTTCCCATCTAGCCTGACTGAACCGGAAGTGGCTTTTTCTAAACCAGCTACTATTTTGATTAGAGTTGATTTCCCACAACCTGAGTGACCAATTACAGAAATATATTCATCTTCATCAATCGTTAAATTAACTTTATCTAAAACGACAAAGTTATCTTTATCAGGTGTCGGATAAGACTTGACTAAATTTTCAATTTCTAAAAATCCAGCGCGGGGCAGAACTTCGGTCTGGGTATTAATAGGTAATGAGGTATATTCCATCATCAAAGGCTCCGGAAACAATTTAGTCAATCAATATTTGAACTTGGGATTTAAGACATGAAAAAACGAGTGGGAGCGTTAGCCCTGATGGCAAAACTATTCAAATAACCCACCGGATCGCTGGGGTCGAAGCCTTTCTTATCTATAAATACCTCTGGTGGTTCGACCTTGTAATCATCCTTGGGACATTGGATGCCCATTTCTGATGCTATCTCGCGGTATAAATCCGTTCTCCAGCCTTGTCCAGCTAGTTTCTCGGCATTTTTGGGGAATTCCTTGATTTGTCCCCACCGTGCTGCTTGTGTCATCAACCAGAGACTTCTCGATCGCCATAAGAATGTGGAGTGTTCTCCTGGCTGTTTGGGAAGGTTGTCAGGAATATCGAAGAAAATCGTGGTGTCAGCAGCTTTAATGGTGCGGTCTTTGCCATCAAAGCCGCCATAGTTGTAATTGCCGAGAATTGCCGGACTTGTAAACTTCGCAATTGGCGCACCTTTCTTTTTGGGTCTAGCACCCGTAAAGGAACGGTCTGTAAGCAGTTCGGCTACTTCTTGGCGGTTTTCTGCTTTGCTGCAATACTGGCAGGCTTCAATCATCGCCTTGACTAGGGAACGATAGGTTTTGGGATATTTCTCGATGAAAGATTCCATCACGCCCAAAAGTCGATCTGGGTGTCCCAACCAGACTTCTTTACCTTGTGCAAAGGTAAAGCCAATGTTTTCATTACCAGTTATTGCTCGTGTATTCCAAGGTTCTGCAACCATGTAAGCTTGCATTGCCCCAATCCGTACGTTTGTTACCATTTGGGGAGGCGGAACGATAATGATGCGAAACTCTTTAAGCGGATCGACACCTGCGGCGGCGGATAAGTAACGGATAAAGTATTCGTAAATGGAGGAACTTAATACTACTGCCCAAACTCTGTTTTCTGGCGGTTGGTTGTCAAAGTAACCTCGAAAATCACGCCCAAAGGCTTCTAAAGCACCATCGCCATATTTTTCTTGATACTCGTACCACGGACGCAGCCCAAAATCCCACATGGCTTTATTCATGGTCATGGCGTTACCGTGGCGATGTATGGTCATCGCTGCACACAATGGGGCGTGGCGTGCGCCTTCAGCGCCAATTCTGGCGTTGGTGACAGCACCAGATACTACGGGTGAAGCATCCAGGCGACCAAAAATGACACCGTCGCGGGAGGTGGCCCAACTGGCTTCGCGGTTGAGTGTAACGTTCAAACCATACTTGCGGAAGAAACCTTTTTTCCAGGCGATCGCAAATGGCGCACAATCATTAACGGGAACATAACCAACTGTAAGATCGGCTTTTTCTAGGTCGCCGCTTTTAACTACTGGTTGCACAGCTAAGGCTTCTTCTGTCAATCCTTTGGCCGATCTATCTCCTGAAATCCCACAAGAGGACAGCGCTATTCCCGCCGTTGTTGCTCCTATTCCCTTGATAATATCTCGTCGAGTCCAGTTAATATCACCCATTCTTGTAGCTCCATTGGTGATTGATTGCTCACGCTTCAGGCGCAGAGTCTCGCTAAATCTTGCTGTTTTAATAGCAGGCTAATTTTGTTAGTTGGAAGTTTTAGGGCGATGGGTTACTAATTCTTCGATTTTGCCCACGGCATAATCCAGAATTAACCCAGTTACACCAATTACCAACACAGCTAAAAAGACTGAACTCAGGTTTAAGCGACTCCATTCATCCCAGACAAAGAAGCCGATACCAATACCACCTGTGAGCATTTCCACGGCGACGATTACCAGCCAAGCTATGCCTAAACTAATTCGTAAACCTGTAAAAATATACGGCAAACTTGCAGGCCAAATGATTTTTGTAATTCGTCGCCAACGGGGCATTTCTAGCACTCGTGCCACATCTAAATAATCTTTGGGAACGCTAGAAACTCCTAAAGCGGTATTAATAATTGTCGGCCATAAGGAAGTAATAAAGATGACAAAAATGGCTGAAGGATCTGCTAAGTTGAAAATTGCTAAGGCGATGGGTAGCCAAGCTAGGGGCGATACAGGTTTAAAAATTTGAATAATCGGATTAAGCGCTAGCATTGCCGATTTGGACATGCCAATTAGAAACCCCAAAGGAATCGCTACTACCGCACCCAACAAAAAGCCTATTAATACCCGGCGCAGACTTGCGATCAATAGCCAACCAATTCCTAAATTCCCTGGGCCTCGCTGATAGAAAGGATTTAAAATGTAGTCTAAATTAGCGATTAGCGCTTCTGGTGGAGTGGGCATCAATTCATGGTTGGCAAGTGCAACAATCCACCACAACACAATTATTCCCAAGAAGCCTAATACAGGTAGAAAGAAGACATCCCTGACAATAACAGGTTTTGTTTTTTTCCAAGCAGCTTGTCCAGCGATCGCAGCGATCGCAGCCAAATTTAGTTGAAATATCATTTACGACCTCAACAGATTTAAGTGCAGGTACAAAAAATCCGAGCAGTACCAGCCTTGGACACCGATGAGATCGGAACATTATAAAAATGCCGTCTCTTCAGTCTCCTCTCAATGCCTACGAAGTTAGCTGACGGGCTAGGGCTGAGAGATGCCCTTCACAAGAAAGTTATGAGTTATGAGTTATGAGTTATGAATTAAATATTAGTAATTAGTAAGTTCCAACTCCTCACTCTCAACTCCTCACTTTCTATGAGATACGCCCCACAATTTGGTTCCTCCGCTCCAGCGTTATGCACTGTGACACGCTGAATTAGGCTGACTTACTCTAATGGATACTAAATTATGCACAATATAACATCGATCCTCAGTAAAAGCCATCTATCTTATGATAACTATTGTTTATTTTAATACTTAAATTAAATGTTAATAACTAGTTAATTGCAACAAATAAGACTTGTGTATCTAGTTATGTTGTGAGTTAACTCCTTGCACAGACAGCTAAACAATATAGTTAAGCAAAGTATCAAAAATATTACGTGCTTGATTAATATTTTTTAATATAAAACGGAATATACTGATAAAATTTTATATACGACTACTTAATTAGTAAACAAAATAACATATATAATCTATTCCTTTTGGTAGGTGAACTAAATTGTTAAATTTGGTAAAAACCCACTGCACTCGCTAAACTAATTGGATATGGAAGTTTACTCATCTATCTCCTAGCTGAATTTAACATAATGGATTTTAGTCAAGTACTGGCTGAAAAAACGGATACCATCGTTGATAAATGGATTTTAGCGGTTCGCAAGGATAGACGGATTGAAAGTGCTGATGACCTATCTTATACAGCCGTAAAGGATCACGTCCCTGATGTTTTGAAAGCTATGGTGACAGTGCTTTCAAAATCTCAAGATAATGATATTCAGTCAATAGTTACTGCCAGTTTTCAGCATGGAGCTATTCGTGCCGAACAAGGCTTTGATGCAGCAGAAATCGCTAGAGAATATCATCTGCTGCGAACAATAATACTTGATGCTCTACAAGCAGATTTATTGGAAGGAACACCTGTAGAGATAATTCGTTCTATGCGTTTGATTGACGCTATCCTAGACGAAGCGATCGCTCGATGTTTCAAGAGTTATGTTGAGGAACGCTTGCGGGAATTACAGCAGTTGCAAGTATCACTAAGGCTCCATAACGAGGAACTTACGCGGTTAATTAGCGCCAATCAAGAGTATCTTTCTCAACTAGCCCACGAATTAAAACATCCTCTAACTTCTATTATTGGTTATTCGGATCTGTTTTTACGCCAACAACGACGAAAGGCTGATATAAAAGACAACTATACGAATTTAGAACATATTGAGCGGGTACTACGCAATGGTAGACAGTTACTCCATTTAATCAATGATGTACTAGAACTTTCTCGCTATGAGGCAGGACAGACAAAAATCCAATTAGCGCTTACCGATGTGCGGGAATTAATCGATAATATCTGTCAAATGTTGGAACCTTTAGCTGCGGGAAAAAATTTACAAATTGTAGTCGATTGCGATCGCATCCCTGAAAAATTAATCACAGATTCGTTTCAGTTGCAACAAATTATTACAAATCTTATTAGTAATGCGATTCGTTATACAGAGTCGGGGACTATTATTATCATGTGTCAGGTGTTGGAGAAGCAGAGATGGGCGATCGCAGTTTCTGACACTGGGATTGGCATTGCACCCGAAAACCAAGCCCAGATATTTGAACCCTACTTTCGCGTCAGTTCTAGCGATCGCCCATATCTTCCTGATAGTACAGGATTGGGATTAGCGATCGTCTCGCGTTTAGTAAAACTATTGCAAGGTCAAATTAACCTAGCCTCACAGGTAGGCGTTGGTTCTACTTTCACCGCAATTTTTCCTTTAGAAGTGGAGTTTTAAAAGTCACGGTTACACAAGCAAAGTCAACCTCCGTGGACTATACAAAATTAAGGGTTTTGTCTGTATAGCTACGATTTCAACGCCAGGGCTTTTCTTAGCGATGATGTCTACCATCCCCATTTTTTATCTTTCGATTTCATCTATTTCTTTGGGAACCCCCGCAGTTAACACCTCATGTCCCCCAGGCGTAACTAATACATCATCCTCAATCCGAATGCCAATGCCAACCCATCGAGGATCGGTCTGTGGCTGGTCTTCTGCTAGTTTAGTATCTGGCACAATATATAGTCCCGGTTCCACTGTCAAAATTTGACCTGGTTGTAAAATTTGTGGTTTGTCTTCACCATGCTGATAAACACCGACATCATGGACATCTAAACCTAACCAATGGCTGGTACGATGCATATAATATGGTTTGTATTTTTCCTCTTCAATTAACTTATCAATTTCACCTTTGAGGATGCCAAGTTCGACTAAACCTTCTGTGAGGACGCGCACTGCTGTATCGTGAACTAACTTGAAGGGATTACCTGGTTGGACTTGAGCGATCGCTTGTTTTTGCGCCTCCAAAACAATCTCATACAGCGTCTTTTGTTCTGGCGTAAATTTACCCCCAACAGGAAATGTCCGGGTAATATCCGAGTTGTAATAACCATAGGCACAACCGGCATCAATTAGCAGTAATTCTCCATCCTGCATTTGACGATTATTTTCAATGTAATGGAGTACGCAAGCATTGACACCAGATGCCACAATCGAAGGATAAGCAGGCCCCATTCCACCCCGGACTCGAAAGACGCGTTCCATCTCCGCCTGAATTTCGTACTCATAACGTCCTGGCGCAGCGATTTCTTGGGCATAATTGTGGGCTTCAGTTGCGATCGCAGCTGCTTCACGCATCAATTCCAACTCAGCTTCGCTTTTGATCAATCTCATGCTGTTGAGGACAGGGCCAGTATCTTCAATAGCGATCGGCCCAGTACCACGCTTCGGATAAGTCCGCAGTAAACTTTGGTAATGTTTGAGGATTTGGTCGTTAAAATTGCGATCGCGTCCTAAGTGATAGTAAATCCGGCTGGCTTTTTCTAAATACTGCGGTAACTTTTCATCTAACTCGCTAATGGGGTATGCTTCATCAGCACCATAAATTTCCTTGGCTGCATCTACCCCACAAAGATAACCAGTCCATACTTCCTTTTCGCGATCCTTCGGTTGGACAAACAGCACAAACCGATGTTCTGCGTGATGCGGCGCTAACACTGCTACTGCTTGTGGTTCATTAAAACCAGTCAAGTAAAAAAAATCACTTTCTTGGCGATAAACATACTCGACATCGTTGTGCATCACTGCCATTGGCGCACTGCGAAAAATGGCTGTCCCATCACCTATTTTTGCCATTAACTGTTCGCGACGCTGCCGATATTCTGCTTGCATAGTTGATGTACTTTTAATAGGTATTGTATTCTTTGACACTTTTAGCAACTAACAAATGCACAGATGATGCCTCTTAATAGCTGCTAATCTAAGTTATTCTAACCAATATTTGTTTCTACTCAAGTTATACAGCAGAATAAAGAATTCAGGAGTAAAACACACTTTATACCTGGGTAACAGACTTAGCTTGTGTACCTAACCAAAAAAATATATTAGGAATAATGTAGCGATCGCTTCTATCTTAATTAAGTCGGTTTAATTAAACATAAAATAAATTTCTAGTTTGTAGATATATTTTTGATACAACCTTCAAATGTCCAGGACTTACGCAACTGGCATATTATTTTCAGTTCGTAGTGTTCGTGTAGCGTCTCGCAGAGAGGATTTTAGTCCTCAAAATAAGGGTTAAAGCCGCTTACTACAAACTACAAATCCGATTTTTTGGTGACACTTGCGTAAGTCCTAATGTCAAAGAAAATAGATAAAATAATCATTTTTATCTATAAATAATCATATAAGCAATTACAAAACATATTTTGCAAATGCTTATATAGAACTTGAAAATTTTAGAATAATAGTTTAAAACAAACAAATATTTATCTTCCAAGAATGACATTAATAAATAAAAAATAGTTATAAAGAAAAATTGAAACCCTAGCAAATGTTATTTCATTACAGAAAGAGATTACAAAAAAAAGTTAAAAGAATATAACAACCAATAATAAAAATACACCATGCCGGCAAATTCAAATTCCTCACCCTTAGCTTTGAATACATCTCGATTGTTATCAGATTCTTTTGCAAAATCAGAAATCTTGACAACTTCTCTTAAGAGTTTAAATTATGATTTAGGGTTTGGAAATAAGAGTTCTTCACTAGCACTAGAAAGTCAACCGATAACTGCGCCTGTTAAAACGTCAGCAAATCCCAATCCTAATCCTTACTTAACTAGTGCGGCGATTACTCCTGACTTTAACGGGGATGGTAAAACAGACAAAGTTTGGGTCAATTCTGCAACAGGTGAGATTATCATTCGGTTGATGGATGGCACAAAAGTTATCGAACAGGGTTCTTTGGGTCAATTTGACCTATCCGCCTATGATTACAAAATTGCTGACTTCAATGCTGATGGCAAAACCGACTTCTTATTACGCAATAAGACAACCGGTGAGAATAGTGTTGTCTTAATGGATGGCACCAAAGTTGGTAGTGCGGCTGCTCTAAGTAGCGTCGATCCAGCCTGGAGTCCTCAGATTGGAGATTTCAACGGCGATCGCAAAACCGATATCTTCTGGCATAATGGCACAACTGGCGAGAATGCTATCTGGGAAATGGATGGCACTACTGTTCTGAATGCAACTGTTCTAGACACTACAAACACAGCATTAACTCCTACAATTGTTGATTTCGACGGCAATGGTAAGAGTGACATCTTCTGGCGCGATCAGACCACCGGCGATAACACAGCTTGGTTTATGGATGGTACGCAAAAGACTGAATTGGCGCTGCAATCACAAGATCCCGCCTGGACTCCTACCCTTGGTGATTTCAACGGCGACTATAAGACTGATATTCTCTGGAGAAACGCTCAAACCGGTGAGAACAAGGTTTGGACGATAAATGGTATTTTAGTCACAGAGGGTGCTTTGGGCACACTTGACTCATCCTGGACTTCCAAAATTGGTGACTTCAACGGTGATGGCAAGACCGATATCTTCTGGCACAATGGCACAACTGGTGAGAACACTGCTTGGTTGATGGATGGCACAACAGTTGCAACTGAAGCTTTCTTACCAGCTAATAACGCGGCCTTGACACCATCTCTTGGCGATTTCAACGGCGATGGCAAGACTGATATCTACTGGCGCGATCAGACAGCAGGTACAGACAACATTTGGACTATAAATGAAACGACAGCAGTTGAGACTCCCATCAGCGACGCAGATAAGCTGACCGGAGAGTGGTATACGTTCTAAAAGTTAGGGGCATGGGGCATTGGGAATTGGGCATTGGGCAGAGGAGAAAGAGGTAATTTTTATTCTTCCCCCTGCCCCCTGCTCCCCTGCTCCTCTGCTCCCTGATTCCTTCATTTCCTTACTGCTCAAAACTTGTAACTCAAAACTTGAATCTCGCCATTCTCCGGCAAATCTTTAGGGCTAATAGAAATACTATCTGCACTGCTACGCCGCACTTTCATACCTTGCATTAAGGTTAGAAAATTATCTAGTGGTGAAAGATCGCATTTAGCAGCATCAGCAGCCTGTGTCCGGTAATGAGTCGGAATCACTAACTTGGGATTTAATACTTGAACAGCCTGCTTTGCTTCCTCAGCATTGTAGGCTTTTGCACTGCCTCCCACTGGAATAAATGCTACATCGGGACGCCCCATCAGGATTTTTTGCTCAATAGAAATAGGTGCAGCAGCCCCGCCTAAGTGTAGGATATTAATTCCGCCTTGCTTCCAACTCCAAGCAGTATTTGAGCCAAACTGCTTACCACCTTTGCGATCGTGGTCTATGGCAACTCCTTGGAATTTAATGCCTTTAAACTCATAAACTCCTGGTTCGTAGATCAGTTTTGCATTTCCCGGTAGTACATCCACAGCACCTTCATCTAGCAGTTGGCTGCTAATCAGTACCAAATCTGCTGCAACTTTTGGGGGACGATACTTAGCAGTACAACCGATTGACCGAAATGGATTGACGAGAACTTTCGCACCGCTACCAGTAAAAAGAAAGCAAGTATGACCCAACCACTGAACTGATAAACCGCTAGATTGTGCGTCAGCTTGAGATTCAGAACCCAAGGTAGTAACTAAAGCTGTGGCCAACCCCGCCCCAGCATAGCCCATCAACTGTCGTCGTTTCATTAATTATGCTCTTGACTGTAACTGTTGGAGAAAATTTCGCAATAACTGTTTTCCTGAAGATGTCAGGACACTCTCTGGGTGAAACTGGACGCCCTGAATGTGAGGATAGTTCCGGTGTCGCACTCCCATAATGGTGTTATCTTCAACCCAAGCGGTGATTTCTAACACATCTGGGCAAGTCTCACGTTCGATTACCAAACTATGATACCTGGTGGCGGTCAGAGGATTTTCTAATCCCCGGAAAACCCCCACTCCAGTGTGAGACACCTGAGAAGTTTTGCCATGCATCAACTCTGGAGCAGAAATTATTTTACCACCGAACACTTGACCAATGCTTTGATGTCCCAAACAGACACCCAAAATTGGTAACTCTTGTCCTAGCTGTTCAATCAATTCTAAAGAAATGCCGGCATCTTCCGGGCGACCAGGCCCAGGAGAAATAACTACAGCTTCCGGCTTTAATGCCTGAATTTCATCTATGGATATCTTGTCGTTACGAAAAACTTTAATATCATCTGCCGCTGGGAACTCTGATGCTAATTCTCCCAGATACTGCACTAAGTTATATGTAAAACTATCGTAATTATCGATAACTATAATCAAAGCTTATCACTCCTGGTTTTACGACTGATCAGTTGCAAAAAGCATAGATAAGTATCTCATGCTATTTGTTCATTAGGTGTAAAAATAATGTTGACGTAGACGTGTAAGTATGAAGTGGCTACTCTACGGCCATTTTCTAAAGATTACCAAGTAATCCTTTAGCCAGGATGCTTGGCACGTTGGCGTAGCCCGTCGTAGACATCGCACGATTTAAATTTTAAATATATTCTGCAAAGGGGATTCGGACAGAGTGTGATTCTCTTAATGAGTCACTTAGCGATGCCTAAATCACGTCTACAAAGCCGATATAATTAACTTTACCAGAGGAGGAAGCAATAGCGTACCTGCTACTAGCATCGCTACGAAAGCAGAGACAAGCACTGCACCAGCCGCACAATCTTTAGCAATTTTTGCCAAATCATGGTATGTCTGCTTAACGGTTAAGTCCACAACAGACTCGATCGCTGTATTTAGTAACTCTAATGCTAAAACTAAACCACTAGTTATACCAATTACCGCTATTTCTACCGCTTGTAGATGCAAAAAAACGCTTAAAGCAATAGCTAAAGCACAAACACTTACGTGGATGCGAAAATTACGTTGAGTTTGAAAACTATAGCTGATTCCAGCCCAAGCATATTTAAAACTAATAAATAAATTAGAGGCTACTTTCCAGGAGAATTCCCGTTCGTCAGACACCAGTGTTTGTAACGAGGTAGGCGTTGGTGATGGAGAAATTTTTTGCGACATAGACTTAAAAACACAAGAACAGAGTTGCTACAGTGGGAATATTCGCCGATCTTAATGGCAGAATTAACTTTGAGGCAATCTTTAAGCAATTTTCCACAGAAGTATTATAAAAGTATTACCCAAAATTAACATTAAGAGATACTTCAATTACTGCTATTCCATGTCAATAGCAATACCTATTGCATTCAGCAATCCCACTTGCTGTTTTAACATTCGCTCCAAACTTTTTTCATCAGGATGATCCCAGCCCAACAGATGCAATAAACCGTGAGCAGCTAACCAAGCTAGCTCAGTTGGTAAGCTATGTTCCTGTTGTTGAGCTTGGCGCTGTGCTGTATCTACAGACACAATAATATCACCTAAGTATAATGGGACAGAGGCAAGCATTTCTTTGCTTTGAGGAAAATCCACTTCCAAAGCAGCAAAGGCTAAAACATCTGTCGGCTTATTTTGCTGACGATATTGAGCATTCAGTTCTTGAATTTGCAAGTCATCTGTCAAACGCAGCCCGATTTCATAACTTGGCGCTGGTGGAATCTGAGGGTGAAGTATTTCCAACCAGTGATTAAACCAGTTTTCCCAAGTTTCAGGGGTAATTCGGGCATTAGTCTCGTCAATTTTTACAGATGTTGTCGGGGACAACTCATAAAAATACTCCTCCACATATAGTTCAACTCTCAGGGGCACACAGTCTCCTTGTCTGAGGTTTACGATTTGTCGTTAAGACTGTCTTTTGTCCGTTGTCATCGGTCATCTGTCCTTTTAAATATAATTAATGACTAATGACTAATGACTAATGACTAGTTTAGTGAGTGAGGTAAGCAAGACCAACAAGCAGAGCTAAAAGCCCTACAGCAGTCAATCCAAAATGCTTTAGGGAAGTTCCACCCTTCCGCACCATGTTTCGCATGGCGAGTTTAACGTAGCTAGGTTGAGGTTCTGTTGAAGGTGAGTTGCTCATAGTTATTTGTCTACAGACTCTTTTATAACTGTAACAGTTGGTCTGGGATAGAATGGCGATCGCCCATATATTACTAAGGCGTTTCACACAGAAACGCCTTAGTAATCGGGATGTTATGTAATGAATGCCTCTATGCCTGACTGTTTTCTACTAGTTTATTTTCTTGGCGCAGATAAGCTTGAATGAATGTATCAAGTTCGCCATTCATTATATCACCAATCGCTGTTGTTTCCGTGTTTGTACGTAAATCCTTCACCATTTGGTAAGGATGAAATACATAGTTACGGATTTGGTTTCCCCAGGAGGCTTCCACCATATCGCCACGAATTTCGGCAATTTCTTGGGCGCGTTGCTCTTTAGCGATGACTAACAGCTTTGCTTTGAGGCGATTTAGGGCTTTTTCTTTATTTTGCAGCTGCGATCGCTCTTCTGTACAGCGCACGGCAAGACCCGTGGGCAGGTGAACAATCCGCACTGCTGTTTCTACTTTGTTGACATTTTGCCCACCTTTACCACCAGAGCGGGTTGTGGTGATTTCCAAATCTTTATCTGGAATATCCAATTGCACAGAGTTATCAATCTGCGGCATCACTTCCACCCCGGCAAAACTGGTTTGCCGCTTGCCGTTAGCATTAAAAGGGGAAATCCGCACTAAGCGATGTGTACCCATTTCCGAGCGCAAGTAACCATAGGCATAGCGACCGGTAATTTCTAGGGTTGCCGATTTAATTCCGGCTTCATCACCCTCCGACTCTTCAGCTAAAGTTACCTTATAGCCGTGAGCTTCGCCCCAACGGGTGTACATCCGCATCAGCATAAATGCCCAGTCTTGAGCATCTGTGCCACCAGCACCAGCAGTAATCGTCAGTACAGCACCTTCGGCATCATAGGGGCCGGAAAGTAACTGTTGTAACTCCCACTGATCTAGGTCACGATTCAGTTTAGTGATGGTAGATTCGGCTTCTTGGAGTAGTGCCTCATCGGTTTCTAACTCCAATAATTCCACAACTGCCTTAGTATCTTCGAGATTGGCGTGCCAGCGATCGTATTGCTGGAGGTGGGCTTTCAGGTCGTTGAGTTCTTGCAGAGTTTGTTGGGCTTGGGTTTGCTCATTCCAAAATTCTGGCTGTGCTGATATTTTTTCGAGGTCTTGAATTTTGGCTGTCAGTGCAGGTACGTCAAAGATAGTCCTGGGTTTTACCCAGGCGGCTAGACAACGTTTCGATTTCGCGTTTGAGTTCTAGGACATCCATAATGCTTGCTGAATGATAGATAGAGCGCTTTGGATTAAAAAATTGCTCTTTATTCTACGTATGTTTCTTGATTTTAGCTGTAGTTGGGCAAATTTTTTCTGCACTACTTATATAAGTTATAAAAGTGACTTGAAATTATCAAGCGCTTCTTTACTTACTGAAGTAGTGTGATTTAGCTGTTGCAGATAGGCTTTGATAAACAAATCGATTTTACCATCTAAAACCTCTGCCGCAGCAGTTGTTTCTACATTGGTACGTAAATCTTTCACCTTGGTGTAAGGATGCAAGATATATTCCCGGATGAGCTTGTTGGATAGAAGTTTTATCTGTCGGGGTTGAATTTTGTCAATCTGGACACCTTGGGCTAGTGCGATCGCAAACAGTTTACTCTTGAGAATAGCCAGGGCTTTCTCTTTGTTTTGCATCTGGCTGCGCTCCTCCTTGCAAAATACACTAATCCCCGTAGGAATGTGAAACACCTGCGCCCATGTTTCTGGGCGGTTGACATTCCGCCGATCGCGCGGCAAAGTAATTTCTAAATGCTTCTCTGGAATCTCAAAATCAACAGACTCATCTAAAATCGGGCTGACTTCTACACTGGCTAGGCAAGTATGCCGTCTGCCATTACCATCAACAGGAGAAATTCGTTCTATTCTTGCATGAGTTCCTTGTTCCGCTTTTAGCCAGCCATAAGCATAACGCCCTGTAATTTCTAGGGTGGCATGTTTGAACCCTCCTAAATCACCTGCTGACTCTTGCACTAGATGTACTTTATGGTTATGATTTACTGCCCAACGATGGTATAGGTGTAATAACATAGCTGCCCAGTCTTGAGCATCTATACTTCCAACCTCAGCCGTAATTGCCAAGAATGCCCCCTTTTGGTCGCAGGGAGCGGACAGGAATTGTTCTATTTCTAGTGTTTCGAGTTCTTTTTGGAGTTGAGTTAGGTTGGTTTGCGCCTCTTGCAATAATTCTTCATCAGCAGATAATTCTAGTAGTTCTAGTGCAGCTTTGATATCTTCTAGAATGAAGTGCGATCGCTGATATTGTTTCTTCTTAGCGTTGAGGAATTCAATTTCTTGAAGTTTCTGATAGTAAGTGACAGAATTATGCCAGAAAGTAGGTTGAGAAATTAATTGATTCAACTCTTGAGTTTTTGCACTCAGTTCTGTCAGGTCAAAGACAGCCTTCAGCCTTGGTCAAGATATTAGACAACCTTTTTACTTCAATTTTGATATTTAAGAGTTCAAGCATAGTTTTGCTCACTTGAGGCTTAACTTATCTATATATCCTACTATTAAAACGATGAAAAACCCGTGGTTGCTAAAAATTCAACCACGGGTTTTATTTTATAAAACTTTACTTGTCTTAGTGCCTACAGACAATTAATCGCGGCCATTGATGGCAATTAGCAACCGCAAGATAAAGACAAACAAGTTTATGTAAGTTAAGTACATCGACAAAGCAGCAGGCAAATATTGGTCATCGCTGTAAGTGCGGGGCAAGATGTAGAAATCGACAACAGAAACCCCAACAAACAGGAATACTCCCAAACCGGAGATGGCAATTTCTAACCAATTTGGCGCGTAAACACCAAACATGGCAAATCCGAATTGGGCAAGACACACAACCACCAAGGCAATGACACCAAGATTGATGGTTTTCGTCAAAGCCATGCCATCTTGTTCAGAAAGATTTGAACCAATTTGACGGGCAGCAATAAAGGTGACACCACAACCAAGGGCAGCTAACCCAATGCCTTGAATGCCAACGCCTTGGGATCTCAAAGCGACAAATACCAAGCCACTGAGAGTATATCCAGACAAGAGGCTGTAGGTTGCCAACAGAGGTAGTGCAAGACCCTTATTACCTTTTTGGGCAACATTTTGGGCAACAAAGAACAAAATTAACTCCAAAATCACCGCACCAATGAAGGTGGGAAAGAATATTTCGGGGTTAGTACGGATAATTCCTAAACCGCCGTAGGTTCCTAATGCGGTTAGCACCAATCCACCACCGACGTAGGGGAGGGCGTTGGCAATCACGTTTGGGCCAACAAGGGCGTGAGATTTAGCCTCACGGATAGCTTCACGAAAATTACTGGTATTGCTCATATTGAAAAACTGTTTTTTAGGAAAACGTTCTGCTTATTCCTATTCTTACCAATCTTTGCCGTTAACGGACAAGGATTTAATATCGTTGCCAAATCTGAAGGGCGGCTTTGTTGTTGAAAATTAGAGTCGTCAGTTTTTGAGGATTTCACAGCATCTTTAGTACTGATAGCATACTCTTTACCCTTGATTGCAACCTATTTTGCGATTAATTTAATACCGATCCAATACTTGTCGGGTTTTGGGGAAAAGGGGAAAGAAAAAACCTTTAACCTAAACCCAGTAACCTTTTCCCAAATCCAATTCCGAGTTAAAAATCCACAAAGCGTGCAGTATTGACTACCGATCCACTTGCACTCAGTATGACAGATGACTATTAGGTAAGTGATGCATTTTTCAGCATAAATAGCTAGTTTTTGTTGCAAAAGCTAAAGATTATTTACCATTCAACAGTTATATAAAAAGCAAAAATCACCTGTAACAGAGGGGTTCGCAAAATCATGCGTACAAATACTGAATTGTGGAGTTAGACCCCTAACAAGTTCAGTGAAACGACGATGGCTTATTCTTCCCTGACTCAGCAAAATAATAACAGCTTAGAAGAAAATATACGCAGCTCCATTTTCTCAGGAATAGGAGTTACAACAAAGGTAATTTATATGGCAACAAGTGAGTCCTCTTTACGAACTGATGGTATAGAATTATTGCACTTGTACCACCAGAATCCATCTATTAAACTTCGTAATAAACTTGTACAGTTACATACTGGCTTAGTACGGAAGATGGCTCATAAATTCAGCCATCAATGCAATGAACCTTATGAAGATTTAGAACAAATTGGGTATTTTGGTTTGATTAGGGCTATTGAGCGTTTCGATCCCAGCCAAGGATATGCTTTTAGTTCCTTTGCAGTGCCATATATTCGCGGTGAGATGCTGCACTTTTTGCGCGATCGCAGTACTCTATTAAAAATTCCTCGTCGTTGGCAAGAATTATATAATGAAGGACAAAAGATTCGCAAGGACTTATCAATCTCTTTAGGTCGCCCGCCCAAGGATGCTGAAATTGCCAGCCAACTTCGGGTATCTGTACAAGAATGGCAAGAAACCAAGTTAGCTGCTCAAAACCGTATGCCCTTGAGTTTAGATGCAACCGCAGTTAACTATGTTGATTGCCAAATAACCTTAGGTGAGGCACTTCCTTGTCCTCGTTCTCATGTGCTTCTGCAACAAGAAGAAGAACGCCAACAACTCCAAGGAGCAATCAATATGTTGGAAGAAAAGCCCCGTATGGCAGTTGAAATGGTATTTTTGAAGGAACTTTCTCGCAAGGATGCAGCTAAGAACATTGGTACTAGTCCAATGACAGTAACCCGCTATCTGCAAAAGGGAATTCAAGATTTGATTTGCTATTTACAACCACAGGTAATGCCTACTGGCTCGTAGTCATAGCTAAGTCAAAAATCCAATGACAAATGACAAATGACAAATGACAAATTATCTAGATTTTAAATCAGCGATCGCACCTTTGGTCATAGCAGCAATAGCTTGATCTGTCGCTTTCGGCAAATGATAATATTTACCGCCTGCTGTTTGCGATAATTCTTTAGCAAACCCAGTAGACACAAATTTACTTTCTGTATCAATTACTAATAGTTGCATTCCCAAAGCACGGATTCTCGCAGCAATTTCTAATAATTCTCCTTTGATATCTGGCTTTTCTCCTGGTTCTAGCTGTTCGCCCAAAGAACGCGCTAAAGGAATATTACCTCGCCCATCGGTGATTGCTACAAGGACAACTTGCCCAATATCTCCACTCATCTGAGCATTTAAGCCGACGCGCACAGCTTGAGTTAAACCATGTGCTAAGGGCGAACCGCCACCACAGGGCAACCTTTCTAAACGGTTACGCGCCAAAGCAATAGAACGTGTTGGAGGCAATAATACCTCAGCCTGTTCTCCTCGGAAGGGAATTAATGCTATTTGGTCGCGGTTTTGATAAGCTTCAGTCAATAGTTGCATTACTGCACCTTTAGCCGATTGCATTCGATTCAGTGCCATTGAGCCAGAAGCATCTACCACAAATACTACCAACGCCCCGGCTTTACGTACCAGGCGTTTCGAGCGAATATCAGGCTGTTCGACAATAACTTTTCTATCTGGTTGTCTTTCTCTTCGTGCTTTTTGATAAGGAGCCGCAGCTCTCAACGTGGCATCTACTGCAATGCGTCGCGCTTTCCCTTTGGGCAACATTGGCTTAATGTAGCGTCCCCTGTCATCCGAAAAGATGACACTGCGACTACCAGATTTACCTTGCCGCTTCGCTGTTTGAGTAAAGTAAAGCACGCTGTCATCAAGAATTACCCCTTCTGGATCGAAGATAAACTCTTCCGGGATACTGGGCGGTTCTTGCTCTTGATTTTCTTCCTGTTCTTCCTGTTCTTCTTGTTCCTCTTCTGATTCGTCTTGGGGTTCTTCTTGATTTTGTGGCGGCGGCGGAGGCGGAGGTGGTGCTTGATCTGGTGGTGGTGTCTGCACAACTGTGGCGCGTGGTACAATTACCAGTTCCACCGCACGGCGCAAATCTTCAGCATTAACTGTTGTTCGTCCCTCTAAAGCTGCGGCGGCTTTGGCAACCCGCGTGGCGAATAACTCGGCCCGATGTCCCTGAACTCCGCCGCGAATTGCCTCATCTACTAAGTAGGCAATTTGTTCGTGGGTGATGATTACTTCTTTCAACCATTCCCGCGCCAAGATGATTTGGGTTTTGAGAGAGTCTAAATCTTCGTTATACTGTTCGAGAAAGTCTTGGGGAGATTTAGAATAAGCGATCGCTTGATCGACTGCTTCTACTCTTTGATCTAAGCCGAGTACACCATCAGCAGATAGTGCGATCGCAATTCTATCTAGCAAATGCTCTCGTAATCCGCCTTCTTCTGGATTGTAAGTGGCAATAAATAGGGATTTGCACGGATGCTGAAAACTAATCCCTTCCCGTTCGATCTGGTTGCGTCCCTCAGATAATACTGTTAAAAGTTGATTGGATATTTGGTCATCTAATAAATTAATTTCGTCTACGTACAGTACACCCCGGTTTGCTGTAGCGAGTAATCCAGGCTGAAAAATGGTATCACCTTGCTTTACCGATTTTTCAACATCTACTGAACCGAGGAGTCGGTCTTCTGTAATGCCTAGAGGAATTTGCAAAAAAGGCGCGGGAATGATTTCGACGGGAACATCTTGAGTGTTTTTGTCTGCGTACTCCGCCAACAGTTGATCGTCCCATTCTTCTGGGCGGTTGGGGTCACAATTACTGATTGAACCTTTGACAACTTCAATCGGTGGTAGTAGAGCGTGGATAGCACGAGCCATTACAGATTTTGCCGTACCGCGACGACCTGCGATCGCTACTCCTCCCAAACCAGGATCAACTGCGGCTAACAGCAAGGCTAATTTAATTGCTTCTTGACCGACTACGGCTGTCAAGGGAAAGGCAGTGATGGTGGGATTGATAGTAGGCGCAGGCATTGTTTGCTTTTATAGCGAGTCTCGGCCTTTAGCATACCAATTTCTGACACATTTAGAATATAAGTGCGATCGCCTCTGGTGAGCGGTTATCGCGATCGCATTTCCCTTGGGAGGAAGATTTATGAGTATTGCTCAGGCTAAACGCTTCACACTGGATGAATACCACAGGCTTACTGAATTGGGCTTTTTCCATGAAGATGACCACATTGAATTAATTAACGGGGAAATTATTGAAATGGCATCCAAAGGTACAGTTCATGAAACTTGTTTGCGAAACTTATTGCGAGAACTTCCGAAAATTGTAGGTGATAAAGCAACTTTGCAATCTCAAGCTCCGATTGCTTTGCCACCTAATAGCGAACCTGAACCAGATTTTGCTATTCTTCAAAACCGAGATGATAATTATCTCTTCGGTCATCCTCAACCTGCTGATGTGTTATTGGTAATGGAGGTTTCAGATTCTTCTTTGGATTATGACCAAGATGTAAAAATTCCTCTCTATGCTAAAGCAGGTATTACAGATTATTGGATATTCAATTTATTTGATAATTATTTGGAAGCTTACAGTGAAGCATATCAAAATATTCAAGGTAAATATGGTTATTTAAATAAACGGATTTTCTTATCAAATCAGATAATAATTTTTCTTTGCTTACCTGATTTATCTCTTGATTTAGTAAGAGTGTTTCCGCCAAAGCTCAATTTTTAAACCTTGCTATAGAATGAGATAAGATTCAGTCATAAGAGGATGTTTGAAAAGTTTTCTTCTCGGTAACAAAACGTTCTAGATCCCCCTAAATCCCCCTTAAAAAGGGGGACTTTGATTCCGGTTCCCCCCTTTTTAAGGGGGGCTAGGGGGGATCGGTTAGTGCCTAAAATCACAGCCAACCACTTTTCAAACAACCTCTAAGACCAAGGAGTAAGTTTTATGGCTTATAGTGATTTTAAACTTATTGAGATTATTGATTCTTTTGGGTTAGTTATCCACGAGTCATCTGGACTATTTGCAAATGTACAGGAGCAAGACTGTAGTGACTTGTTATCTATCATTCTTAACGAAAATGTTGATTTAGCAGTAGCAATAAGTTCGGGAAAAGCTCGGAGCAAAATGATAATTAGTCCAATTTTATTAGAAATTAGACGCAAATTTAATTATGAAATAAGTTTGGTTTCTGGAGTTGATTTTACTGTTGATAGCCAACGAGGACTAAATGGATTTTGTGATTTTATTTTGAGTCTTTCTTCGGAACAGTTGCTTGTACGTAGTCCGGTGGTTGTCTTAGTAGAAAGTAAAAATGAGAATTTAAGGTCTGGTTTAGCACAATGTATTGCCAGAATGATAGCTGCTCAGTTATTTAACGAAAGAGGTGCAAATCAAATTAAAATTATATATGGTGCTGTTACTATCGGCACTATCTGGCAATTTCTCAAGCTTGAAAGTAATGTAGTTTCGATTGATTTGAGTGAATATTATATTAAGGATATTAAGAAAATTTTAGGTATTTTGTATGGTGCGATCGCGCAAAGTAAACCGTAAATTATTTTTAGCTAAAAAATGGTGATTTTGAGAGAATACTATAGATAATTATTCAACTTGATAGATAACAGGCGATGTCTTATGACAAGCCACTACGCATCTACGTTTTTACTAAATCTTCATAAATAATCATATTGACATCCAGAATCAGCTATGCAATTCTGTATGTAGGACAGAATAAACAACCACACTCTAAAGCGCAGGTTTTTGGTAATGTCTCAGCAGCAGAATTCCTAGTTTCCTGCCAAGCTTCGCGTCATCCCTTCGGCTGAGTATTCAGTCCAATGTCAGGTCAACTGATTGACTAGACTTTCAACGGGAAGACAAGATGTTTGGATGAATGTTCAGGGGAAAGGATGACGCGAAACTTGGTAGGAAGCCAGGAATTCTACGGCTGAGACTTAAACCAAACGAAAGCGACAGTAGAGAGCTTTATTACAGGGTAGTACTTTTTGAGTATAAGTTTCTCGTATAAAGCTCTACTGCTAATTGATGTGTGATTTTTTAACACTGTCGAGCAAAAATCACAATTTTTCAGGTAAAAATATGGCTCGACAAATAAGCTTGCAACAAGATTTAGTTTCCATGTATTGGGACTATCAAAATATCTCAGACCCAAAAATAGCTAAGGATTTGTTACTATTTGCTAGTTCACTAGGCTTTATTGCCAAGCAAAAAGTTTATAGTAACTGGTGTAAACAAAGTAAAGCTAAATTAGTTCTATCAAACCTGGATTTTGACTGTATCCATGTATATCAGAAATTCAGAAATGCTGTAGATTTTAAACTTGTTATGGACTGTGGTGGCGACAGTTCAGATATAGTTATCCTTATTTCTGGAGATAGCTTTTGTGAAATTGTAATTGATAATTTACGTAGAAATGGTAAAAAAGTGATAATTTTTGCTCGTCCAGAAAGTGCAAAACTTAGCTTAATAAATCTCGCTGATATGTTCTATTTTGTAGATGATTTACCTAAGTTAGTTGAGAACAATAATCAGTTTAAAAGTACTTCATTGTATGAAAAAATTAATTACAATGAGGCTATAGAGTACTTGCTGAAAGCTATCAATACTGCGTTAGATCAAAAAAAGCGTACAGGATTAGGTTACATTAATAACTTGATGATGCAGTTATTCACTAAGTATCAGGGAGTCTGCTCAATATATGTACCTGATGGCAAGAAATTTAAGAGTTTTAGCCAGTTTATTGATGCTGCTATCAGAGATGGTAAAGTTCAAAAGCAAGGTCAGGAATTGCTTTTAGTTGAGTTAGACAAACTAGCTGCTTAAAAAAGCTTTTAAAAACCCAGTTGAATAAAAGCTGGGTTTTACTAACACCGCTATTTGCGGTTTTTTCATGTTTGAAGACAATAGCCCTCGTAAACTTTCCCAACAATCAATTTTCGCAACAAAATACAAGATAAAAATGCACAAACTTCTAATATTCCATAATGAAAAACTTTTACGTCGTGCGCTTACGCATCGTTCTTATGTCCATGAAAACCCAGGAGAAGGCGAACATAATGAACGCCTAGAATTTCTCGGTGACGCTTTACTAAATTTCTTAAGTGGCGAATATCTCTATGGTCGTCATACAGAAATGGGAGAAGATGAATTAACCCGGCGGCGTTCGGCGCTGGTAGATGAGAAGCAGTTGGCAAAGTTTGCTGAAGAGGTAGGTTTAGACTTTAGAATGCGGTTAGGAAAAGGTGCAATTCGAGACGGAGGCTACCAAAATCCTAATTTGCTCAGTAGTACGTTTGAAGCAGTTCTTGGTGCTTACTATTTGGATAATGATTCTAATATTGAAATAGTTCGCGCAATTATAGAACCACTATTTGATTCTGTAGATCCTAAGCATATAATAGTACCTCGTTCTAATGTAGACTCAAAAAACCGCTTTCAAGAATGGGTGCAACGCAACGTTACCCCAAATCCCCCCAAATATTTCACAGACCAAATAGGAGGCCCTTCTCATGCGCCAGAATTCATAGCCAAAGTATTGGTAGATGAAAAGATTTATGGAGAAGGTAAGGGACGCAATAAAAAAGATGCAGAAAAAGCTGCTGCTGAAGATGCGCTAGCTAAGTTGAAAAAACAAGGTTTGTTATAGAGTTTATGGGTTCATAAATTTTGATAATTTTAAAATTAGAAACTTCCTAACACTGAAAAAACGCAAAAAAAATGAGGATGGAGTATACCATCCTCATTTTATTTTTTGTCACTTTACTCATTTCCAGATAGTAGCCAGAAAAGAGTCAAATATTACAGTTGCGGTACATACTGTTGTTTATCTGGGACTTCAGCATACTCAGCCACAATCTGGCGGAATTCTTCGCCATCAATGGTTTCTTTCTCGATGAGCAAATCTACTAAGCGATCGGTGACAGTGCGATGGTCACGGATGATCTTCTTAGCATTGTCGTAGCACTGCTCAACAATTTCTCTGACTTGTCCATCAATGCGGGAAGCGATGGATTCGGAATACTCAGATCGGGTTGTCCAGTCACGACCCAAGAATACTTCTCCCTGCTGGCTTTCTAACGACAGTGGCCCTAAGTCGGACATCCCGAACCGAGTCACCATTTGCCGTGCCATTCCCGATAACTGTTGCAAGTCTCCACCAGCGCCAGTTGTGACTTCCGCAGCCCCAAAAATCACCTCTTCAGCGGCGCGACCACCCAAAGCACCAGTAATTCTAGCTTTCAACTGAGAACGAGAAATTAATCCCTGTTCTTCGTTGGGTGTAAACCAAGTTAAACCCTGTGCTTGTCCCCGTGGAATCAGAGTAACTTTCTGTACTGGGTCATGGTCTTTTAACAAAGTTCCAACTAAGGCGTGTCCGATTTCGTGGTAAGCAATTAAGCGCTTGCTCTTGCTGTCTACCAAAGGAGTACCTTCCATCCCAGCGACTACCCGATCCACCGCATCATCAATTTCGCGGAGGGTGATAGCTTCTTTGCGTCTTCTCGCAGTCAGAATTGCTGCTTCGTTGAGCAAGTTGGCTAAGTCAGCACCAGTAAATCCAGGAGTGCGGCGAGCGATCGCATCCAAGGATACACTTGCATCTAATTTCTTGTTCCGTGCATGGACTTGCAAGATTTCCAAACGCCCTTTGATATCGGGTGCATCAACTGTTACTTGGCGGTCAAAACGACCGGGACGTAACAAGGCTGAGTCTAGTACATCAGGACGGTTGGTAGCAGCAATAATAATGATGCCTGTGTTACCTTCAAACCCATCCATTTCGGTGAGCAATTGGTTGAGGGTTTGCTCTCTCTCGTCGTTACCGCCGCCGATACCAGCGCCCCGTTGCCGTCCTACGGCGTCGATTTCATCGATGAAGATAATACAAGGGGCATTGTCTTTAGCTTTCTTGAACAAATCGCGGACGCGGGATGCACCCACACCTACGAACATTTCCACAAATTCCGAACCGGAAATACTGAAGAAAGGTACGCCTGCTTCGCCAGCGATCGCTTTTGCGAGTAAAGTTTTACCAGTTCCAGGAGGCCCAACTAACAGCACTCCCTTGGGAATCCGTGCGCCTACAGCCGTAAATCTTTCTGGCTGCTTCAGGAAGGTGACGACTTCTTGCAATTCTTCTTTAGCTTCTTCGATTCCAGCTACGTCGTCAAATTTGACGCCGGTTTTTGCCTCCATTTGGAAACGCGCTTTAGATTTGCCAAAGTTCATTGCTTGACCTGGGCCGCCGGGGAGGTTGCTAGAACGCCGGAACAAAAAGAACAACCCAGTAATCAATAAAACTGGAAAAATGAGATTGCCCAACAATCCCCAAATTGCACCATCATTGCGCATGGGGTGAGCATCAAAACTAATGGCTTTTTCTTTGAGCTTGCTAATTAACTCAGGAGCGTTAACAGGCAAATCCACACGCCACCTTTGGACATGATTTTCCAGGTCTGGATCGCGGGCTTCTATAATTGCTGTCCTACCGCCTTCGTAAAGATCCACACTGTTGACGCGATCGCTGTCCAAGTATTCTAGAAAGCGACCGTAAGTCATGCGGGTATTAGCTGTATTCTTACTCATGTCAGCAGGTGCGCCTGCAAACGCCCCTTGCCAGAAGAAAAAGCCAATTACCAAAGCCGGCAACGTCCAGAGTGCTACGACTTTCCAAGAGAATTTCATTTTAATTTGCCTCTAGATGCCTATACAACTCGTTAGCTCTAGTAACCGAATGTTCATCACTCTGTCACTTTAAGCTGTTAAACGGATGTTTATAAATCCATTTTGTTTAATTCGATCTCTTAGATGCACTGCCATAAGCCGATTAGAGCATTATGGCGATGCCAACAAGAATCTTAATCAAAGTTAACTTAATTTTAATACAATATCGCACGAGAAAAGGGAGCGCAACGGGATGCAAAGACAGAGAAAATTTCTCCAGAATGCTCCTCGTATCGTTCCAGCCGCTCTGAATCATGATTCTATTTAGGGAGAGGCGATGAATCGCGTCTGTACAAGAGTGGGCGAAATGAGGGAGCAGGGGAGAAATCAATTCAAAATTCACTCATTCAAACATTTTAGAACTTCTGCCTCCTGCCTCCTGCCTCCTGCCTCCTCTTTCCCAATGCCCAATGCCCAATGCCCTACTTTACTTCTGTAATTTTTAGAGTGTAAGGAAGATACTTGCCCTTTTCATAGGAACCAACCCAAATTTGGTAACTTCCAGGTAGCCATTCACCAACAATGCCAGCATTTTTGCCATCAAAATCGTCATTGCACCAAGTACCACCGGGCCCTTTGATAATCATGGTGGTGTCTTCAGGACTTTGCACTTGCAGCTTTAGGTAGTCAAATTTACTTGTTAACGCTAATGTGTGGTCTGGTGTTTCATCCACAAATCCGGTACAAGGGCCAGTGGCTGTTTCGCTTCTGCCACCTACTTGACTCCCAGATATTGAGCCACCACTCATCCCGCGAACTGTCAGGGGGTCTGGCGAAAACTGAGGGCTAAGGGTGACATCTCCAAATATCGTTGGCGCTTCCTGAGCATCAACCGCAGCATTAACTGTCGATGTGATGAAGAGCGTAACTATCATAAACGATAATCTCATCCCTCTATTGAGCGCTTTTGTAGGCATTTTAATTACGTTTGCTTCTAAGTGTTTTTGAAGACATTAATTTTACACACCAAGTTCCCAACATGAGGAGAATTGACTACCTATTTTAGATTTGAAACTGGGGATAATTCATTAGTAATTAGTCAATGATTTCTTGTTCTTATAGTTGCTCTACCTAATGGATAGGGGCACACATTTGTACGCCCCTAAAATCTGAAATATTTCTAAAATCTGGAAGTAATCGCTACTTAGCTTCCGTTATAGCCCGACTCAAGCGCGGTTTATCCAAACCAATCTGATTTAGTAGTAACCAAGATTGGATCAAGTCGGGGCCATGAACATCTCCAGTTAAAGCTGCTCGGAGCGATCGCATCACTAAGCCTTTTTTGACTTTCTGCTCTTTCACAACTTGTTTTATAATGTCCTGAGCAGCGGCTTCTGACAGTTGCGGCTGATTTTCTAAAGCTGTGACAATCGCTTCAAGAACAGCAGTAGAACCTTCTTGCTTCAATTGTGTACTGCCTTCTTCGCTAAATTCAACTGTGTCGTTAAAAAACAGTTGACCTTGAGGTACTCCATCTACCAGGCGAGTCAAACTCTGGCTAATCAAAGTTACTAGCTGTTCTAACCAGGGGCGATCTCTTCCACCATCAAATTTATAGCCAGCCGCTTCCCAAAAGGGAATGAGTAAATCTGTGAGTTTATCTACTGGCGTATTGTGGATATACTGACTGTTCAACCAATCCAGCTTGTCCCAGTCAAACTTTGCACCTGCTTTATTGACGCGCTCAAAGCCAAATTCTTTAGCTGCTGTTTCTAAGGTAAATATTTCTTGTGTCGAGTCTGGTGGCGACCAACCCAGCAATGTCATGTAATTTACCAAGCCTTCAGCAGTAAAGCCCATTTTCTGAAATTCAGAAATGGAAGTGACGCCATCCCGCTTAGAAAGCTTGCGCCCTTCCATATTCAAAATTAATGGCGTATGGGAAAACTCTGGAATTTTTGCACCCATCGCTTCATACAGCAGAATTTGTTTGGCAGTGTTGGCGATGTGGTCTTCTCCCCGGATGACGTGGGTAATTTGCATATCGATGTCATCCACTACAACAACAAAGTTGTATAAAGGTTGACCGCTACCCTCTTCTGAGGCGCGGGCGATGACCATATCACCACCTAAATCACTACCTCGCCAAGACATCTTTCCTCTTACTAGGTCGTTCCAGACAATTTCCCGCCCATCTTCGATTTTGAAGCGAATTACAAAAGAACGACCTTCTGCTTCAAAGGCGGCGCGTTGTTCTGGGGTGAGGTTGCGGTGACGGTTGTCATAGCGAGGTGCTTCGCCTCTAGCTTTTTGAGCTTCTCGGAGCGCCTCTAGTTCTTCGGAAGTAGTGTAGCAGCGATAGGCTAATCCTTGGTCTAGCAGTTTTTCTACTGCTTCTTTATAAAGATCCAGGCGTTGGGATTGGAAAAATGGCCCTTCATCCCAGTTCAGTCCTAGCCAACGCAGTCCTTCAAGAATATTGTCGGTGTATTCGGGACGCGATCGCTCTAAATCTGTATCCTCTATTCGCAGTATAAATTTCCCACCGTGGTGGCGGGCAAATAACCAGTTGAATACAGCCGTTCTTGCTGTACCAATATGTAAATTTCCGGTTGGACTCGGCGCAATACGGACTCTAACAGTCACAGTTAATTCTCTCTTTCGCAAAGCATGATAAATGTAGCTTATATTTAAATCTTGAATCCTGAGTCAACCTCTTTGGGTAATTCAGAATCTAATATCACCTAAGTTAAGTGATTCGCTACTCATAAATTTAGAACGGGACTGACGGGGCTCGAACCCGCAACTTCCGCCGTGACAGGGCGGTGCTCTAACCAATTGAACTACAGTCCCTTGTTTGGCAACTTTGCTATTATCACTATTTTTTTTCTACTTGTCAAGTGTTTCGGAGTCTGGAATTAGGAATGATTTTTATTACGTATTTTTTAGGTGCGAATTATACGTTAAACAGACCGTGATAATACAACCTGTGGCTCTGATTCCAGATGCTGCAATATTCGGGATTGCATTTGTTTATACTGCTGTTTCAATAGCTGTTTGCTCAATTGGGGTTGAGAAGTGGGTGGTAGACGATGACTCTGTTGCACCCAAGTTTTTAACATTTGCCGTTGAGTTGGCTCAATGCGGCTGCTGAGAACCTTGATGCAGGAATGTGGTGCTTCCAGAGTAAAGAAAATCAAAGGATACTGTTCATTTTCAGCCAGGAAACTTACCATCCTCAGATTTTGGGGATTTTGCATATCTAAGTAGCACGGTAGCCACTTAGGAGCGAATTGCTGATTATAGAGTACACTTACCCACAACAACATTGGGTGAGGGGATGTCACAAAGACAAACTGGTTATAACGGGTAGAAACCGCATAGTTTTTAATTTCTTGTTTAGATAACATCAACCATAGCGCTGTTATAGATCCTTGGGGAGTGTCTAGAAGCTGGGGAAAAACAATTTCTTGAATTGGTTTATTTTGAGGCCACAAAAGTTGCCGATAGCTTTGTTCTACAGTAATTGGTAATGCAGAATTTAAGGGAGACTTAAAGGTGAAGTTTGTAGGTAAAGTAGGACAATTAGACTGTTCTATACTGTTTAAAACTTGTAAAATTTCAGCGATATTTTGAGGGCGATCGCTTGCTTTTTTAGCCAAACAAGCCATAATTAAATTATTTAACTTCTGAGGTATTTTAATAGTAGGTTTAACATCTGCGAGCGTTTTCGGTGCTTCAAAATGATGTGCTTTATACCAAGCGCCAAAGTAATCAGTTTCTGTTTGCCAAGGTTTTTTGCCTGTGAGCATCTCAAACATCATCACACCCAGACTATAAATATCAGAGCGACTATCTAATTTTTCCCCATCTAGCTGTTCTGGAGAACAGTAGGGTAAAGTACCATTAAATCCGCTACTTGTACTAGCTGTTGATGCATAATTCAAAAATCTAGCAATACCAAAATCAAGAATTTTAACTAACTGGCCCAATATCGGATCGGGAATAACTAATATATTGGCAGGCTTGATATCTCGATGAACCAACGGACAAATTTTGCCATCAATGTTAATTCCTTGATGGGCACACTGTAAGCCCAAACAAATTTGGCGAGAGAGAGTCAAAAACATGGACAGAGATAGCGGAATTAAATCCTTTAAACTCTTACCACATAAATATTCCATGACATAATATGGTTTTCCTTTCTCATTCACACCATAATCATACGCCCGCACTATATGTACGCTCTTTTGACTCAAGGCTGCACTCATTAAAGCTTCACGAGCAAAGTCTTGTTGCATCTTGGTATTAACAACAGTTTGAGTCAAAAACTTGATAGCAACTGGTATACCTCCTAACAAAACATCATTTGCTAAAAAAACTTCACCCATGCCACCACTGCCAATTAATTGCTTGAGTTGATAGCGATTGGCAAGCAAGCCCGTACTACTAGGAGATGTAGATAAGCTCTGATTCACTTTGTTCACCTCTGATGCTAAGTCCATTGAAAGTTAGCAATAAACACATAAAAATACTCTTAGTTAATGGTGGCAAGCATTTTGATTTTACTAGCAGAATTTCAACGACGTAATAGCATTTTCAAAAACATTTCCAAAAATTTATTTATCCAAGTTTTTAAAACTTCTGTCTCAGATTTTTGATGTGTGGCTAAGTTTCGTAATATGTCTAACTTCAGCTTTTCGTACTCTGCTTTTAGAATATTTTTGGCTTGACCAGGCAAAATCAATTCATTTGACTGTTGACTCATATCTAACCAATCTAAAAGTTGCTGACGCTGTTTAGCTGTGAGATTTAAAGTCGTTACATGAGAGCAATGAGTTGGCTCTTCTAAGGGGAAAAATAGTAAATGATAGTAACCTACTTCTGCTAAACTACGTGCTATCTTTTGACTTTTGTTATCTTTTAAATCCAGAAAATAAGGCAGCCACTTAGTCGTAGAAGGTTGGGCGTCATACAGCACTGTTAACCACATTAGCATCGGATATACATTCATTTTACTAATAAATTCAGTACTATGTATTTTATCTAAAAATTTTGCAATCTCTTGTTTGGGCAACATTGCCCAAAAAGTTGGTATAGGTCTTTGAGAAGTCTGTAGTAAATGGGGAAAACCAATTGGTGCAATTGGTTTATTTTTAGGCCAATTTTTCTGCAAGCACTCTTTTTCTGATAGTAAAGTTGCGGGTACTAATTGAACTGGAAGCGAAACTTTAATAATGTCTGTGCTATCGTTAGAAATAACATTATTAATTTGAACACTTACTTTTTCTAAATCTTCTAATATTTGGTTGATATTCTGAGGGCGATCGCTTACTTCTTTAGCTAAACAAGTCATTAAGATTTTTTCTAATATTTCTGGTATTTTAACTTGCGGATTTACTTCTTCAACTGTAGGTGGCATTTGAAAGCGATGGGCTTGATACCAAGTACCAAAGGAGTTACTTTTTGTTTGAAATGGGTGTTTACCTGTCAGCATTTCAAACATTAATACTCCCAAACTATAAATATCAGAGCGGACATCTAGCAGTTTCCGCCCTTCCATGTGTTCCGGGGAACAGTAAGGCAAACTGCCAATAAAAGAATCTGTTAGAGTCATTCCACTTCGCTCTGTTAAAAACTTAGCAATACCAAAATCTAATATTTTAACAATTTCACCTTTTTTACTATCTTCAGCAATAAATATATTTTCTGGTTTAATATCTCTGTGAACAATAGGGTAAATTTCTCCTTTAAGGCTGATACCTTGGTGGGCACATTGTAAGCCTAAACAAATTTGATTACAAATTTCTAAAAACTTCGATATTGTTAAAGGCTGAATTTTCAGAATTTGTTTGAGATTTTTCCCTTGGAGGTATTCCATTACATAAAATGGAGTTTTATCCTCAGTAACTCCATAACTTAAAATGCGAACAATATGTTTACTTTTGCGGCCCAATTGAGCGCCAATAAAAATCTCTCTGGCAAAACGTTGGGACATTTGTTGGTTTGACAAACTAAGTGATAATATTTTGATTGCGATCGGCATACCGCCTTTAGCAGTATCTTCTGCTAGATAAACTCTACCCATCCCCCCTTTGCCAATCAGATCTCTGATTAAATAGCGATTGTTTAAAAAATGTCCGATGTAATCGTCTATTTCTGCCTTTTGCCCTACCATACTCTCAATTTTATTTTCTGGCATAAAAATCATTTATAAAAAATGTTATTGGCAAAATACTTGAATAAGTCTAGCTAATTATTAAATTTAAATCTAAGAGATGTCCGAGTTTTGAGAAAATTAATTATATGCTGTAAATATGCTTAAGCCCTCTGCAAAAGCTACTAAACATTGTGTAACATATTTATTAAGGAGTACGGTTGAGAAATTACACGTAAACTATAAATAACCTAGATAAAGTTACCTAGTATATTCAGTGAATATACAGGAATAATCAGAAATAACTAAATAGCAGTCAAGTTGCAATGTTTATGACGGGCTGCGCCTAAGCACCTTTATTTCTATACAATTAAAGCTTAAAATTTGGGAGTACCCGGCGTAATAATCTAATGAGGGGATTTTCAACTTTAAGTTGAAAGGCTAGTATCTGGGTGCGTTGTAGGGAGTTAAAATTATTATCACTGATGAGAATTAATAATTGTTGACCATTCGGTAGTTTTGGACCAAGAGTTAAGCCTTCGATGTTGTCTAGCAGTACATCTAGTTTTCTCAAATCTAACAACAGTTTTTTCTTAACTGGTTTAATATTTTTGAAATCAATTGCTAAAAGGCTATCAATATTATGAATATCATCGGCTTTTTCTAACGAAACCTGAAACAGAGAAATAGCAAATCCTAAACCAGTAAAAGACCTTTCTAAACTTAAAAAGTGTCCTTGATTATCAAGAGCGAGTAAATCGGGTAATCCACTAGCGAATTTGCCAATCAGATTTAAAAATGGTGTAACTGATTCAGTTTGGTAAAGAAATTCCTTTTCGGGTTGCTTGTTGAGCAAGTTGTATTGCAAAATCCTGCAAGAACTACCAATATTAGGTTTCGCTGCGACACCATCTTGAATTAGAGCATTTTCGGTGGCTGTGAATAGATGCTTATTATCGGGTGTGATGGCGAGGCTTTCAAAAGCCAAATTGTTGCGGATACCTTTTTGATTACTTTTATCTGGTAAAAATTTATTTGGTATAGAAAGTGTTGCAATTTCTCTCCCAGAAGATAGTGAGAACTCTTTAATAAAAGGATTAATTAATTTTGCAGCATCACCTTCAGAAGATACAAACACAGTTGCTTTATTAGTTAATGCAATACCTTCTGTATCAGTTTCACCAGGGCGAAATGTTTGACTATTTTCATTTAATAATGTAGTAACACTGACTGGAATAATTCCATCTTTTTCTAGCAAACCTTTGCTCAAATCAATTTTTAATGTGTAGAAACGAGCGGCAGCTTTTTGTCCCCGGTCATCTGAAATAGCGTAATAAAGGTTGTTTTTGGCATTATATGTAATTCCAGATAAACCTCCTACTTCAGTTTCTTTAAATATTAAACCTTTCTGTAAGGTTGCTTCTCCAATAAAATCTATACTACTAATTTCAACACTATTTGAAGAAAAGTTTGTGAATACAAGGCTAATAATTATAATTGGAATCAACAAGTAAATAATTTGTGGAAATACGAATATTTTTTTAAATATCTGCATAATTTTTATCAAATAAATATTTTTAGGAACAAACACTTATACATCCCTACAAATAATATCAATTAAATAAATATAGCAAGGGACTGGGGACTGGGTGAAAAGCCTTTTTGTGTCTAAGTTTTATCGTCTGTTGATGTCCTAACTAACAAAGCTTGTGCTATAATTTAACAGATACAAGCCTGAAAATTCCGACAAATCATGTTTTTTTAACTTGGTGACAAGTCTGAGTAGGTGTTTCTTTTACTTAGACTTCTCAAAAAGTATTTTAATTTGAAAACCTTTAAAAAATAATAAATTACTTAAGCTAATCGTAAATCATACTCACTTTGGAAAAAGTTGACAAGCCAATCTTTCACTTTATGGGTGGCGCGGCAGTCATCTTCGTTGTAACGTTGGATAATTTCTAGTAAGGTGCGATCGCCTGTTTCTAACCATCGATCGTACCAGTAAATACACTTGGCACCACTGGCTTCTTTATCACGCCACTCAAATCCTATCCAACGAGCGATCGCTTTCAAGGCATAGCTTTCTACGGGCAATGCTACACTTTGGGTTAATTGTTCATACACATCCACAAATCGATTCAGTACAGGACGCACTAAGGAGTGTGGAGTGCCGTAAAGTTTTGCCAACCGTTTGACTGTATCAAACTCGTAGACACAAAAATGATAAATTGGCGCTTCGGGATATTGCCAAACCAAATCCAAAAATTGCTGCCAAACTAATTCTTCGTCTTCTGGTTTGTCTGCTAAAAATGAATAAAATTGTTCTGTATTAGCTTGTCTATTAACAACCAAAACCCCTAAAAGATAATCTAAATCTAAGTCTGGCTGGGCTTCAATATCAAAATAAAGCTCTATGGGCGCTGTAAATGTAATATCTTCTGTTGGTAGCGGATATGGTAGAATCAACGGTCGTTTTTCTAGTGCAGATTGAGCTTGTACTACCAATTTGGGCGCTACTTCGGTGTCAAAACCAAGTAACTTTTCTAAGCTGCTGGGACTGGTGTTAGCAAGAGATTCCAGTGTGGTAATGTCTAAGGCTTGGAGTTGAGTGTAGCGCAGTGGTGTTACACCTGGTAGCAGTGAGAGATGTTTTTCAGATTGAGCGATCGCATAACATTCAGTATACCAATGGCAAAAATTGCACTTTTGGCGAGAAATAAATACCTCTGGCGGATTCGGTAACTCTAATACTTGAATAAACTCTTCCAAAATCTGCTGCATCCGTGGTGTCCATTTGCATAGATCGACTGCATAATTTGTATTTTTGGTTCGCAATATGAGCAAAGCTGTTTCAGGTGCAACTCCCTGCACTGTTGCCAACACTTGGGCATGAAATGCAGCAACAACTTGATATTCTTGCTTAGGGCGCTTACCCAGTTCAATACTAGCTGGGACGTAGATCCAATCTCCAAAATTTGATTGTCCCGGCTGTTTCACAAGTAAATCTGGACGACTTAGCAGGGTGTCTGCTTCTGAATAATTTGCTAACAGTACTCCTTTATAGATGTACTCAACCCCACGCTGCATCAATTCTAAAGTTGCTTTCTCTCCCTTTTCCCAGTTTCTATAAGAATAATCTGGTTGGTAATAAGTCATCTGTGCCAAAGCACTCAACTGATGAGCGATTTTGTCCTGTTGCAGTTTCCGTAGCAACTCATTGGGAGCATCGCGCTGACTTTTGTCACCGTGGATATCTAGAAAAGGTCGGCGTTTACAGCGTTGGTATTGCAGTAGGAGTTCAGCATTGATTAGCATCCTTTTAAGTTAACAAGAATTAGCAGAATCTGGGAGTAACTGTGACAATTAAAATCTGGAAGTGGTGATAGCTTCTCTCGAAGACGCTACGCGTAGCTTGCTTCCCCGTGTAGGTACGGTGCGCTACACCAACGCGTCCACGCTGAATTTGCCGTTTATTTTATACTGTCAACAGCTAAAGCGTTTGCTTTTCTGCCAAATTACAACTCAAAGAGAGTAAAAATCACAGTTTGTCCATTATTACAAGGTTACATGACAAAACAACATGAGCTGTATCTCATCTGTAAACGTGTCACACAATGATGACACGAGCGATCGCAAAACTCTCCTCTTATCTTGACGATTAATTTGAGTGCAAAACGATTGCATAATTATCGACTCAAGAAGGCGGATTCAGTCAGGTGTAAAACTTTATTCTGCTAGAGGAGGCTGTACGAGTGGTTAAAAGATTGTCTGAACGATATTTTTTAATAAAACTGTTTTGATTTAAGTAAAAATAGTAACAGTGAAAATGATGTGGAAATAATTTCTAAGTTGTGCTTAGTACAATGTCTAACCTAGTAATGAAAAGTTCGTAGTAAACACTAAAGTGCTTACTACGAACTTGTTGACCTTACTAATTTAAACTTAACAGACTATAGCAATCCTATTTGATTTGTGAGAATTTTGGTGTTGACTGTCCTTTGTCATTGGTCATTTGTCCTTGGTTTTGTCTTATGAATGATTTAGGATTGCTATATTAACAAGGATTTTGGCCAACGCATAATTAATTAAAACTACACTGTCAGCTTTTATCCCTGCTTATTTTCTCCCTATATCTAACTGTACTTGCAATCCATCATTGTCACTGCCTGACTGAGCCGGTGTTAAGAAAACTGAAGTGTCTGGCTGTGATAATGATTCGTTAAAGCGAATTTGGGCTGGAGTTTTATTTTCTCTTCTATTATTGTTGGAAAGGCTTGCTGGATTAGTTTGCTCAAAAAAACTTTTAAAGTCATCTTGGGCTGTTTTCCGATCGATTCCAAGTAGAGAATCACCACTTAATCGATATTGTCCGGGATTTGAGTTTGATGCTGGTGATTGAGCGTAGGCTTGGCTTCCTAAGCTTACAAAGGCTGCCGTAATCCCCAAGAAAGCAATAATTTTGGCGTTCATTTGCTCGCTCCAAATTATTTTTAATATTGCTCGTCTATTATTCTCTGGGAAAAATATTTTGATTAACTCTATTGTTAGGTTCAACTATAATAATTTTATTGCGTATATAGGAATCCTATTTGATTTTTGAAAAAGATTACGAGATAATACGGATGAGTT
>NZ_JAVRCA010000069.1:0-47249 GCF_034530995.1 Nostoc sp. DedQUE04
AAAGGCTTAGTTTAATTTCATCGCCAGTTTTATTGAAGATCATATCCGCCACCATGCGATTGCTTTAAAAAACTAGACCGGAAGACAGGAATTCAGATTTGACACTTTTCTTAAGTTTTAGATTGTAGTTAAACAATGCAGTTATTTAAATTGCCAAATATGTATAATGCTATCCTCATTGCTACTAGCAAGGGTTTTACCATCCCGGCTCAGAGCAAGCCTTAAAACAGAACTCGAACCATCTTGAAAGGTATGCAACGGCTTTAAACTCTCTAAGCTCCACAGTTTAATACTGCCATCATAATTGCCGCAAATCAGAATTTTTCCATCGGGGCTGATGGCAAGAGATTCAACTGAACTAAAATTATCAGCAAACTCATGCAGCAGTTTTCCACTTTGAAGATTCCATAACTTCAAGGTACTAATTGCACGATTTCGAGAAACTAGCTGACCAAAACTACCACTAATAAGCTTTTTGCTATCTGAAGTAATGGCAATAGCATCAACTCCGGTTTTGTGTCCTTTGAGAATATGGCGTGTTTTTTTGGTTTGTAAATCAATCAGCCTAATTGTATTATCATCGCCACCTCCAGCACTTACAAGGGTTTGCATATCAGGGCTAAATGCAACTTTACTCACAAATCCTGAATGTGCAGTAATGGTATCAAGCAACTTAAGCGTGTGTAAATCCCAAAGCTTGATTGTGCGATCGTCACTGCCACTAGCAATCAATCTACCATCTGAACTAATCGCAACGGTTTCTACTGGTTGGGTATGCCCACTGTCGCCCTTTAGCATAAGGAAAAGCAGTGCTACTCCACAATGATTGATAAAGTTCTGGAACCTCACCTCCATTGTTGGTCATAATTTCTTGTTTGTATTTATTGACAGTTATTTGCAGCGCTTTCTGTAACGGCTCATTTAACTCTACTAGTACGCAAGGCGCTTGGTATTTTGTGACGTATGCCTCTGAAAATGCGATTTCTTTTTGAAGTTTTGTCACTTCTGCTGCACTCAGCGCCTGCTTACACAATGAACAGCTTTTTCCTTCAAGTGGTTTTTTATAATTAGCACAACGTTGGTTTTTGCAGGTCATTCCGTAGGTACGCTTCATCAATCTATAACCAATTACAGAATTCGTAATTTCTCCCCAGACAAGAGTTAAACGTAAACGAGCATCTTTGATATTAGTAGGGATAATTTTAGATTCCGCCAAGGTAGAAAGTGGTTGAATATCTAATTCTGACTCCGCTTCAGTAAATAAATCTGTATCTTTTCCTAAAAATGTTAGTATTGCTTCTCCTTTGTCAGAATTTAGGTTTTCGCTACGGTATGCTATTAATTGCCCACTTTCATCTTGCACCATATATATGGCTTCGGGAAATACTTCTCGATGGGCTAACGGTAGCGACATACTTTCTAAAATTTCGCCCGTATGTTTATTAATTAGAGAAATTGACCTTTGAGCGCTGCTTCTGATATTAATTTCTTTATGAGGATAACCTCTTCCCCAGAGTTTTCCGTTACCACTTAAGAAAATTTTGTTTTGTTGTAAAAGAGAATCTGCCACTGCCCCGGCTGTTTTTCCAAAACGAGTATTCAGTTCTCCTAAAGTTAAACTACTTTCAATGCAGCCACATTCTAAATGTTTACCTAGAATTGTTGGATAGTCAGGGTTAAATGCAGCAGATTCAACTTCTCCTGATAGTAACTTTTGGTTATGTCGAGCGTAGTATACATCAATCGGGTTTTGTCCTAATGGCAGATAAATCACTAGCCCATGCTGTTTGCGTCCGGCTCGACCAACTCGTTGCCAAAATGACATTAGGCTACCTGGAAACCCCCGAATCAAACAACAGTCTAGTTCGGGTAAATCAATTCCTGCTTCTAGGGAAGAAGTTGAAATAATTACCTTGATTTGTCCACCTTGGAGCTTTTGAATAATCTCGCTACGGCGATCGCCTGTTAACGAACTGTAGAAAACTGCTACCTTTGAGGTTAAATAACCTAATCCAATGCGTTGTGTTTCTCGTTGGATTAACCCAAGTAAACCTTTGACAGCTGCACGAGAGTTACAAAAGACAATTCCACTCAAGTTATGCTGCAACCAAGAAATCACTATTTTAGTAGCTTCAACATTAGCTGCATTGTTTGGAGCCAGAGATAATAAGGTACGTCCTTTATAGGGAGCGCCACTATCCTCAATCAGGTGTAATCTTTGAGTTTGATGGGTTCTGCCGCTAAACCGCAATGCCATATCTTGAGGATTTCCGATCGTGGCACTAGAACAAATAAATTGCAGTCTTTGGGAATTACCACCAACTGCATCAACTGCTAACCTTAGCCGCCGCATGAGATTAGCAAAGTGTGCCCCAAAAGCCCCAGTATAGGTATGGCTTTCATCAATTACACAGTAGCGCAACTGTCTTAAAAACTGTCGCCATCCTTCTGCATCATCCCGACGGCGCACATTATAAAGATAGTAATGCAATAAGTCGGGGCTGACTGCCAAGATGTTTGGAGGGTTGGGGATAAAAAAACGCTGCCGTTCAGTAGCTGGTGTATCTCCTGTCATCAATGCGAGTTTAAGACGAGTGTTAGGCATTGCCTTGACAAGCGACTGCAACTTTCGCATTTGATCTAGGGCCAACGCCTTAAGTGGAAAAATATATAATGCTGTTGTTTGCGGTTGCTTAATACACGATTCCAGGATAGCCAGGTTGTAGCACAGCGTCTTCCCGCTTGCTGTAGGCGTAGTGATACTCAAGTCAAACCCAGCACGTAACTTTGTTAGAGCTTCTAACTGGTGAGAATAAATCTGGGTGATACCGTTATTCTGTAACGCTAAACGTAAAGCAGTTGGTAAATCGCCCGGTAAGGGGTAAGTTATCCCTTGGTTAGCATTTTTAATATCTATCGCCCTAATGCTTGTAATCAGTTCTTGTGCTACAGACTGAAATACTACCTGGGGGATTTGTTGAATCTGCTCCCCAATTGTTGTAACTGCGGCGTTGTTCTCTTCAAGAAATGATGTGGAAGAAACTAAGTTGGCGTTACTTGCTTTAATTGATCCCAAAACTAGAGCTTGCTCCCAATCTCCAAATTGAGTTGGCTTAACCTCTTCAACAAACTTGACAATCAACCGTCTGCCCAATAATGCCATTACCTCCCCAACTCCATACTCCGGTGAGTAAACATATCTACCTGCACTTAGCCATTCAGGGGGTTCTGGAACAGTTTGGTTAGCGGCACGGATAATTGCGGCGTAATCGGTTGGTTTGTTATCAGTCACAAATTTATGTTTCTGCTAGCAGTAAATTATTTGTTACTGAATGTCAGTATAAACTTAATGAATTTACTCTGGCATTTTCGTTGCTTGCGTTGCCTATCCAATTTATTATCGGCATACGCGAATTTGCGGAATTACAACGAACCAATCTTCTGTTATATTTCCATTGACTTCATCTCTTCTTAAATGACGATATATACTTCTGACTATAACTTCACTTGCCTGAAACTGAAATTGTCCAGGCTTGAATCCTTTGTAAGCTAATTCAGCATTCGCTTTTTTTGACAAAGCTCCAATCATTTGCCCTTGTGTTGTAAAGATATCCCAACCGTTATTGTATCTGTTGCTCTGGAATTTGAGTGGAGTACCTTCTTGAAGATGAGTTATGATATGTTGGCTATTTTTAGTAGAATGATGTCCTAAATAAACATCTCCTGGACTCAGGTCGGAATAGAACATCTGCCGTGGCAGAGAGGTTGTCGCAGGGCTTAAAGATTTTGTATTTACACCTGATTCCATCACAAATAAACTTTGTCGTGTGGAACATAGAACTAATTCTTCCTTAGCACGAGTCATTCCCACATAAAATAATCGCCGTTCTGATTCAGTTTCATTTGAAGAAATTCCAAAACCGTCTACTAACTGAATAATTTTTCTAAACTCTAGCCCCTTTGCACCATGACAACTTGTAACTAGAACCGCTCGATCATTTAATATTACTTCTGGACTTTCATTGAATTCAAATAAAGTAGTAAGAACATCAGCTACACTAATGGGAAGAGCTAATTCTCCAGAATCAAATCCTCGTTCTTGGTCAATGTCATGGGCAATCTTGAGCAAGACTTTGACTGTATGTTCTTGCGAACTACGTTCCCATTGAGCAAAAAGACTGAGAAACCAAGCTTGTACGGATTCTTCTGGTAGAAGAATTTTCTGATTCTGGCGCTTTAATTCTTCGATGAGCTTACAGGTTACTAAATTTTTAATAAGTTGAAATCCATCTGTTTTTAAAGAATAAGTTGTAATTCTTACTCTTTCTAAAAGTAATCTAGTGGGAACTAAGTTATCCCAATGACGAGCAAGGATAGCAATTTCATTGTGACGTATTCCCTGTTTGATCCATGACTGAATGCGCTGCTGTATCCAAAGTGCTTGCGAGTTAATATTATTAAAACTATAAGCTTCAACTGCTAAACCTTGATATCCACTACGGTAGTTATCAATTCTTACCTGTTCTTCAGGTATAATTTTGCACCGCTTTTTATTATTGTTAATTAACTTGTTGGCAGCTTGAATAATTGACTCTGTAGAACGATAGTTTTCAATCAGTAAGAGGCGTTTTGCTTTATACTCTTCCTCAAATTGAAGGATATATTTTGGATCGGTATGTCTAAACTCATAAATATTCTGGTCGTCATCTCCAATGACACAAAGATTTATTTGTACTGAGTGACTTGCATCTTCTGACTCATTTAACCCCGCAATTAACTTAATTAAGCGATATTCTTGTTCGCTAATATCTTGGTATTCATCAACAAATATATATTCTAATTTTCCTAATAATTGAATTCGTCGTGCCTGAGTATCTTCATCTGCATCTTCAAATTCTTCGCCTTTTTCAATTAATTCGCAAGCTTCAACCAAAAGCCGATCAAAATTTATTGTCTGAGTTCCTCTGTATTCACCTACCGTCCGTCCCAAAAGTGATAAGGCTAAACCGTGGAAAGTAAACACCCGAATTCGTGATGCTTGTTCGCCAATCAAATTACGCAACCGCAACCGTAATTCTCTAACTGCATTACGGTTGTAAGCTAAAACAAGAATACGCTTCGGCTCAACTCGCTTAACCTTTACAAGATAAGCAATCCGGTGAACAATAGTTCTTGTTTTACCAGAGCCAGGGCCTGCTATCACTGCCATTGCTGCGTCTGGAGCTAGAACGATTTGTTTTTGGCCAGAGTTAAGCGGTTCTAGAATACGGTTGTAATCTTCTGGAAGAATCGGTCTGGTAATCTCTTGTGCCAAAAATTGGTACTTTGAAACGAATTCTTCTTGATTTGTGCCAAAGTAATCACTAACGAATTGGTGACGTTGTTCTACTGACTTTAGTTTTCCATATTGCACCATGTAATGAGTGCGACGAGTTTGTTCAGCATAGTGAGCTTCAACTTCATGGTAATGGCGTTTTACTGTGGAAACACTTGCATTTTTTATTACACGGATTTTCAACGACTGTTGAAAGAGATTTAGCCCATCACTTAATCGAATGATTTTTCTCTGGTGCAGCCACAAAAGAATAACTTCTAACTTTTCGTTATTCCAATCAAGTTGAATTTTTTGGGTAACTCCTTTAGCAAGTTTACCTAATTCGTATTTTAGAGGTAATCTTGCCCCTGTTGTATCTCCCAATGCTTGATATAAAACTTCCAATACTGTAGTTGTGAGAATTTTATGCTGAGGTAAATGCTCTGCAACTCCCATTTCTCCTAAGCGAACCACATCGCTAGAAATTCTACTTAACTTTAGCCATTTTTGAGCAACCCAACCTTCCAAAATATCTATGATGCTGGATGCTTTGATTTTTTTACTATTGTCTGGGTCAATTCGAGAAGCAAGCCCACGCAGATTTATTTGTATTTCATTTTCATTACCAAACAACTCATTAAGCACTTGGAGTAATTGGTCTTCTAACTGGCGAATGCGTTCATGATTATTACGGGCATCTCCTCTTACACCCTTAGTAATCACAAGTGTAATGGGTATTTCAAAAGAACAGACTTCAGCCTTTTGCAGTTCACGGATTCTAGCAGTCAAGTCATGTAAGCTAATTCCAGCTTCATCACTGAGGCGGTCGAGAGGAAACGGTTGATCGTTGCTATTACAATAAGCTTTCGCAATGTGCATTGCTTGAATCAGCCGCTCAAAGTTGTCCGCTTCAAACCGGGATAAATCCTTCATCCGGCTGTATTTCTCAAACTGCTCTATAGACTCAGCAAAGGTATTATGCCTTAATTCAAATTCGATAAAGCTTGAAAAGTTCTCGGCTCGTTCTAATAAACCAAATTTTTCTAAGTAATGCAACCCTGCTTTTATTTTAGTATTTTGCTGCTCTGATTCTTCTCCAAACTCCTCATCAAAGTCGCCCATTTGATAAATTTCATTGGTTGTCACCCAAAACCAATCATCTCTAGCGCTGCCAAAAGTAAGATCGCGGATATATCTGGTCGAGATCAAGACATTTTTTAAATCTTGTTCGCTCAGTTGGTTCAAACTTTGCAATCTAAAAACTGTATCAGCATCTTTTGGATCGAAGAGTAAAGTACAAATTGATGGCTCTCCATCACGTCCTGCCCGTCCAGCCTCTTGGATGTAACCTTCTAAATTGGCGCTCATGCAATGGTGAATCACAGCGCGTACATCTTTACGGTTGATGCCCATGCCAAAGGCACAAGTTGCAGTAACTACATTTAATTTACCTGATTTGAACTCTTGCAAAACTTGTTGTTTTTGTTCTTTTGCAAGTTTCCCATGATAATATTTAGCTTCAATGTGACTTTGTTTAAGAATTTCTGCTAGCTTTTGGGCATCTTTACGTGTAGTAGTGTAAATCAGGGTACTACCACCTAGTTTAAGAGCTTCTTTTACTTGATTCAACAAAACTTGCTCTTTATTCCCTGCTACCGGAATCACATTAAAAGTTAGATTATCTCTTGTTGTTGCCCCATCAATTGTACGATTAATATTTAGTTTGTGTTGGGCAAATAGCTCTTTAATATCTTCAATAACAGCAACTGTTGCTGTTGCTGTCATCAAAGCTAACAAAGGCATTGTAAGCTGGCGCTCTTGATATAATTCATAAATAAATTTCGGGATGTAACGATAATCAGGACGAAAATCGTGACCCCATTGGCTAACACAGTGAGCTTCATCAATCACCCACAGAACCGGAGGGCGTTGTTCTAACAATGCCCGAATACTCATTGACCGCAATTGCTCTGGACTGATATACAGCAGACCTTTGGAACCAAAACGCAGTTCTTCAAGCCGTTGGCGGCGTTCTGCTGCTGAGAGATTACCATTAATGAAGGTGGCGAAGAAAAACCCAGCTTGTTCTAAATCTGCTACCTGATCCGCCATTAATGCTTGTAGCGGCGAAATCACGACAGTCAGCGCTTTGTGCCTTTCGTGGAACATGAAAGCTGGCAGTTGATAGCATAAGGACTTGCCACCACCAGTAGGCATGAGAACAAGCGGACGCTCATTATTAATAATTGCTTGCACAGCTTCTTCTTGCAAAGGTCGAAAACTGGGAATTTCAAAATATTCCAAGTAAGAGCTAATAGCAAATTCATCTGTACTTAAAGGGCGCAAATTCTCAAGTACAGCTTGGAAACCATTTAAATGTCTGAGCCAATCACAAAAAACCTGCTTCGATTCATTGACATTGCACTCATAGTTCCAAGCCAGTAATCCCGCCACGCATAATCTTGTCTCAAAATCATAAGTTTGTGGACTAGACCATATCTGCTGCAAATAGGATTGATTTATTCCTTTTAGCATTGTCTGTGGCAGCATTTCTATGGTAGGTTGTTCAATCTTCAAACCAAGGCGATCGCTGAAAAATTGTTGATATGCAAGGTCTGCATCATCGCAACCACAAGTTAGGAGCCAAATATATACCTGTTGTACTTCATCCGGCTTTTTAAATAGTGCTTCTAATTGTTGACCAAGTAATAATCGAGTTGCCTGTGCGTCTTCTAGAGGATTATTACTTGAATATTCACTTTGCTTATAGTCTTTATTTAGCTTATGCGAATGCTGTAGGGGGAAAGCGAGTATTGATAGTTCTAAAGTGTCAATTATATGCCAAGAAGATAATTGAGGTTCTTGCTCAATTAGATAAGGGTAATCAAAGCGGCGGAAGTTATGACCGCATACTGCTAAATTACTATTTTTTAGCTTCCTTATTTCTTCGTAAGCTTGGTTTAAAGATTCTTCCGAAAAGTCCTTTGTTAAATTAGGAGATACTAATCCTATACGAAATATCTGATTTTCATTGTTAACTTCTAAATCTAAATAAGTATAAAATGATTCAATAATAGATAAGTCTTCCATATAACCCTTAATAAAATTGCCCAACCGCACTTTCAATTATCAAAAATTGTTAACTTAGCGTACCCTAACTTTTTCAGAAGATTTTAGAGCATTTATTTATTAATTAAGTAGTACAAAACTACTATTAAGTAACTCACGAATGTATTGCTACTCCTGTTGCATAGCCCTGCAATTTGTAGCGTTTCGGCTAACGAATTAGAGCCAATGTTTTCACAAAGTCTTGCTTTAAGTTTTCCCTCCACACGTGCTTTTCTAACAAAAGGAGCTGCTATAGTGAGGCTGATATTAGTTTTCAAGAAGAATTGCTCAAAAGCGACTTGGCTAGAACGCAGCAAGGTGGGGTGGAATGCCCGAATCAAATAGCTTTTAAGAATGCCCAGAGGTTAGCGATCGCTTGCTTCAAAGCAGTACACTGGTACTATGCCAAAACTTCCAGAGTGCGTTCACTGCCAGTTCTATTCCCATGACCCCCACATCATCTGTGCCGTACATCCGGCGGGGGTTAACGGTAACACTTGCATAGATTTTCGAGAAGACCCCAACGCCGAACCAGTAGAACTGTGGGAGCCGGAGGGGGCCACTTATTACAATGGCGAGTTGGTTGTGCAGCCCCGCCAGAGATGGACACCAGAGGAACAGTTAGAACTGCTCGACACTCACCCAATGTTTACTGGCAAGTGTCCCCAGTGCGGATATGAATTTGACCGGGATTACACCTCAAGGGTGCATTGGGATTGCCCTGAGTGCGGCTTTCTGGATGATAGCGTGTGAGCGAACTGGCAACTCTCGGTGTCAACCCTTGGTATTATCCTATCTTTGGTGCGCTCTTGACATCCTCCCACCACTGATTCGGAGTACCGAATGCAGTAGTGGGAGGATGTCAATACTTGTACCTACTACCCAGCAAAATGTTTTTGCACTGCCTCTGGGCTTTAGCGAGGCAAACAGCAACCCAAAGCCGGAAAGCACAACACAGTCATAGTAAATATCTTTACCCATCGCCTTGTTCAAGTTTTATTCGTGCTAGTGATATTACTAGCCAGTTGCCTTTTGCCCTACCAAGCACTGCATTAATGGTGTAGCGACCACAGTACTCTTACAACTGGCTGCACTCCGACAACAGAAGTAGGAATTTCGGCTGTGTTGTTCACACAATCTTCTGTTTGTCTTTGCGTCTTGTTATGTTTATTAAAACTGCAACTGAAATACTTTAGATGCCAATTTGCCAAAATACTTAGAAGTTTCTTTTATTCTAGATTTAACCTCGGTGCGGTTAAGATTGTGGTTTCTTGCATCACGTATCCTCAGCAACATGAACTCATTACAGAAAACTGGAATCATCTTTGCTGCCATTGCCCTCTTTAGTACTACTATTTGGCTTATCACCTCTGAGAAAAACTCATCCATTGCTCTAACTGAAGAATGGACATTTATAGATGTAACAGATGCCCAAACCATGACCCTCCGCCAAACCGATGGCAACCAAATGCAAGTTTGGCTGTGTGGCATTGAAGCGTCAGAGTTAGGTAACGAAGCAAGAGAAAAACTGCGGTCGCTCGTTGCAACTAACGAAAATCAAGTGATGGTCATTCCGGTGGGGAAAAATGAGCAGGGGCGCACTGTTGCAGAAGTAATGGTTTACGGTCAAGGTGAGGCTGAGATTAGCTTTCAAGAAGAACTGCTCAAAAGCGGCTTGGCTAGAACGCAGCAAGGTGGCGTGGAATGCCCGAATCAAATAGCTTTCGAGAATGCCCAAAGATTAGCAAAGGCATCAAAGGTTGGAATATGGAGACAAATGAAGTGACATTTTTTCTAGGTGTGTTATAAGTGTACAGATCGATTGGTTAACAATAAATATTTGCTGAACTAGGTCAAGGACAAATCCATAAGATGTATCGCTCATATATTAAGTTTGTTACATTTTCTACATTAGGGACTTCCAAGAAATAAATTACTCAATAAAAATCAAAAGCCCACATTTTAACAATAATGATAATCATTATGAGGGGGTAAGAGGTGGTTGCCGTCGGCAACCACCTCTTACCCCCTCAAGTATTCATGAAAAACTTTGCAATCTGTAATAAATTCCAGATGCATGATAAGAATTAGTGTAAGGATTCAGGTCTAATATTGCGGAAGTAAAGAAGGGCGAGAGTGAGAATTATTAGAATCAGCAATTAGAGCTTGCACAAAAAAATCAATCACAGACCGACCTTGGCGGCGACAAGTCTGTACCACTGTCAATAAATTAGCGGTGTGTTGAAACCGCTCCATTGAACGGGAGCCACCACTAACCTTACGTTTTGTCACAGCTAAACGCAGCGATCGTTCGGCCTGATTATTATCCGGGGGAACTTCAGGATGTTCCAGGAAGTACCACCATTGATGAGCTTTATCGCGTAAAGAGCGTAAAAGTTGACCTGCGGTAGCTCCTGCCTTATCAATCCATTGAGCAATTGAGGAATGCAACCTGGATTTGAATTGATTGACCCAATCGTTGTAACTGGCGCACTCAAGAGTCTCAAACCATTGAGCATAATTCTTAAAAGCTTCATCAATTAAGTCAACAAAAGCTTCGCCGATGGCTTGGTTGTGAAGACCGGGAAGTTGAATTAATTTTTTGAAGTGACGGCGTAGATGAGCCAAACATTTCTGTTGGGCAAAAACTGGATAGCCATTGTACACACTAAAATCGTCGCTGCTGATTACCCCGGTATATTCAGTTCCTAAAATGGCTTCTAGTTCGGCTCTGGAACGAGTGTCAGCAGCAGTAAACAGACAGAACTCAGAGTTAGCAACTACCCACAACCATTCTTTAATCCCTTTAACTGGCCAAGGTGTTTCATCTATATGAACGTTAGGTTGTGTCTGTTTTACCCAACTACTTAATTCAATAATGCTCGGTTCAATTGCTTGTTGTATTCGTTCATTAGTTACAACTAACGTCCCCAGCCCAATATCGATTTGCCCCAGTTCCCACAACATTTCTTGTTGTTTCTCATAGGGCATATGTGCATAATTATTTACCCATCCTAAAAATGCCTGTAACGACGTTCCTAAATCTTGTCCTGGAATCATGTCTTGTGGCCAGGCGGCTGTTTGTAAATTGCCACAACACTCACACACGCAGGTTTGGCGTTGATACTCCACTATTTCTATGGGTCGTTCCACTAGTTGCGCTATCGCGTGTTTCTCTACTTTTACTGCCACAGACGCAAATGCTTTTTGACCACAGTAAACACAATCCTCTGGACGTAAGATTTCATAGCGATCTACTCTCCCAAAACCCTTACGGGTTTTGCCCTGATGTCCTGGTTGCCCGCCTGGTTTCTTTTTTGGCTGATTTGATTCCTCTTGTGGGGATACCTTTTTGTTTTCGCTCTTTTTATGGATGTCTCCAGACGGTGGTTTCGACGAATTAGAACTGTCTAAATCTCTACTGACTTTTAAACGCTCTATTTCTTGCTGTAGTTCTAGAATGATTTTCTGTAACTCACGTATTACCTTGCTCTGCTCAATAATTATCTCTACCAGTTCTTCCTTCGACAACTGGTTCAAGCTTTCTCGGTCTAAATCTTGAGGCAGGTTTTGGTTCATATTTGTGATACTCTACCTCAACTGTCCCCTTTGTCAATACTCTGCCACCTGAATCCTTACCAAATTTTGAAGCCTCATTACTGAATTTACTACCTGCCAGAACTCTAATTTTACTTGACAGAGGTTTTTACCATTTCCAATTTTTGCAACAACTTATTAACCAAGAAGTTAATTTTATTACTCGTTTAAAAGCCAAAGCATCTATTAAATACTTAAAGATTTTTAGCTATGACCATTCTCTTAAAGGCCGATTGATTCAACTTGGAACTGTTCATCGTGGCACACCAGTTTTAACTTTACGCTTAATTGAAATCAAGGTTGGTAAAACTAGTTATTCTTATATTACTTCTGTTCTCGACCCGGCGATATTACCTCCTTATGTCGTGGCAGATTTATATCGAAGAAGATGGAGAGTTGAAGAAGCTTTTTACTCAGTTAAACGTTTATTGGGGCTGTCTTATTTGTGGACTGGTTCTATTAATGGTGTCAAATTACAGGTGTGGGCTACTTGGCTATTTTATGCAGTATTAGTTGATTTGGGAGATGCGATAGCTGATGAATTAGCTTTACCATTTGACCGCATTTCTTTGGAAATGATTTTTCGTGGCTTGTACCATTTTAGTGTCGCCTATGACAAAGGTAAGGCGGATGACCCTATTAAGTACTTTGCTGCCAAAGAAAATCAAGATTTAGGAGTAGTTAAAGCCCTGCGAAAACCACTCTCCATACTGGATTTATCTCCTTTTCCCGCACCCTCTTGACAAAAGTGCAATCATTCTAACCTCTCACAGATGGACGTTGGTGAGAAATCTGACGCGAAGATTCGTTTTGGCAGTTTTTGTGTTAGAAAAGCTACTGCTTAGGGAAAGCTTAAAGTAAGACTTTGTTTTGAACACTTTGATTGTAATTCATCAACCGAACGATACAAATTACACAACAAAAGTGGCAACACATACATAAGTTGAATTAATAGTACAAAAATACTATTTATTGACAAATAATTACTTGTTGCTATAGATGATTTTTCCAACTAACAACGTTTAAGCCTTCTCTGAGCGTACAACCTTATTAATTATGTTTCTAAACGAGTTTTTAATTAACAGCCCAAATCAATATGACTCAGATATTCTCTAGCTTTGATAATTTTCAGAATTTACAAGCAAGCGATTTCGAGTGGATAGAGTCAATGGCTCAAGCCGAAACCTATCAACCTGGGACAGTTTTAATAAAAGCAGGTAAATTTTCTCCTTTCATCTATCTCTGTTTAAGTGGCAATCTTACAGCCACTTCTACCCAAGCAGATGACAGCAAGCAGCAATTAATGGAGATATCAGCTGGCGAACTAATTGGCGAAACTTCCTTACTAGACGATCGCCCAGATTTATATTCGGTCACAGTTACCGAAACTGCCCAATTACTAACCATACCCAAACACAATATCGAACACCGTTTGCAAAGCGATCGCGATTTTGCAGCTAGTTTCTATCATTTATTATCGATTAACCTGTCAGAACGGTTGCGGAAATTAACTAATTTGATGGGCAAACAAAACATCAGAGAAGGAGAACCATTACGGAAAGTTCTGGTTGTCTTTGCGGTTCTTAACGACAGCGATATCTCTTGGATGGTAGCTAATGGCAGAGCCGAAAAAGCAGCATTGAATACTGTTCTAATTCAACAAAATCGAGAAGTACCAGCCGTTTATCTTTTATTAGAAGGGTTAGTCGGCATTTACTTACAAATAAATAACAATTATGGAGTCCAAGAAAAGGAGATTGCCAAACGGGTTAAAGGCGAGATTTTAGGCGATATGTCGTTTGTTGATGGCGGTACAGCTTCGGTAACTGTCAAAGCCCTAGAAAATGCCTGGATTCTAGCGATATCAAGACAAACCCTAACTGCTAAGTTAAAAGCAGATCGAGCATTTGCCAGTCGTTTTTATCGTTCTATTGCCTTGACTTTATCCAATCGCTGTTTAGATTTATTAGCAAGGAGTAGCACTGCTATGCTCTCATCCGAGACAGTAGAAATGTTGTCTGCCGATATTGAAGTTGAAGACGAACTCGATTTAGATATGTTGGCAGGAACAGCGATCGCAGGTACTCGTTTTGACTGGATGATTAATCAACTCCGCCGCTAACTAGATCAAAACAGATGCTTTTTAATCGAAATAATAAAAAAGAGAGCATTTTCCGCCAAGAATCTTTAGAACGTCTATCCTCGCCGGAACGCTTAGATCGGTTAATGCAAGTGGTTAACCCGAAAGATTGGCTGGCGTTGATCGCGTTGAACGGTTTAGCAATTGGCGGCGTAATCTGGAGCATAGTTGGTCGCATTCCCATTACCGTTGACGGTCGAGGTATATTTATTCAACCTCGTCAGGTAGTTGAGTTTCAATCATCTATCGCCGGACAAATTCAAGCTTTAAATGTTGCTAGCGGACAATGTGTCAAGAAAAACCAACTCCTCGCCACAATTTATCCGGCTGACTTGCAAAAACAGTTACAGCTAGCGCGTCAACAGTTAGCTCAATTGCAAAGACAAGCTCAAGATACCTTGGTTTTATCCAAACAACAGCTAGAAACAGAAAGAAATATCATTGCTGCCAATCGCACCAGCTTGCAACAACGTCTCCAAGATATTAGTGCGCTTGCACCGCGACTTAGAGATAAAGAACTAACGGCGATCGCTCAACAGCGTCAAAGTTTAGAACAGCGTCTTCGAGATGCTCAAACTTTAGTACCAGTGATGCAAACAAGGCTCAAGCAACGACAAAGTTTAGCAGATGCGGGGGGATTATCAAAAGATTCGTTGCTGCAAGCCGAACAAGAGTACGTGCAAACACGTCAGAACCTTGCTGATATTCAAGTTCAACTCAAACAACTAGAAGCTCGCAATAGCGAAGTTGAGCGCACTTATTTAGAACAAATTCGTTCTATGAGCGACGTTCAGATTCAGTTAGGAGAACTGAACGCTAAAAGTAAACGCTTAGATCGAGAAAATTTAGAAACTACAAATCAAAGGGATAAAGAAATTGCCGCAGTTAACCGAGATATTGCTAGATTAGAGCAGCAAATAAAAGATAATAGTCAAATCTTAAGTCCCCAAGCTGGATGTATTTTGGAGTTAAATACAACATTGGGGCAAGTGGTTCAACCTGGAACTCGATTGGGAATATTGCGTATAGGTAGCACTCAGGAGTCAGCTAAGGCGATCGCTTATTTTGCGATTAAAGAGGGCAAACAAATTCAGCCTGGAATGTCGATTTTGATTACTCCCGATACAGTCCAAAGAGAGCGATTTGGGGGAATTGTGGGAAAAATTACTCGCGTTTCGCCACTACCAGTAACTCAAGAAGGAACTGTTTCGGTAATTGGCAATCCAGAAGTTGTTAGAAGTTTGATTGGTGAAACTGGCGCGATCGAAGCAACTGCTAATCTTACTAACGATCGCAGCACTGTTACTGGTTATAAATGGTCATCTTCTCAAGGCCCAAATTTAAAAATTACTTCGGGAACTACAGCTTCAGTTCGAGTCACCATCGAACAAAGAGCGCCAATTACTTTTGTACTGCCGATTTTACGAGAATTTACTGGAATCAAATAATTTATATTTTGCTAATCAAATATATTAACGATGAATTTCTTTAAAAGATTTAAAAAATCAGATCCAGAAAACACAAATTCTCAAGTTGACAAATTTCAAAATCTTCGCTTTAAAACGCCAACTTTGTTGCAGATGGAAGCAGTAGAGTGCGGGGCGGCAGCTTTGGGAATAGTATTAGCTTATTATGGTCGCATCGTTCCTTTAGCAGAACTGCGGGTTAGTTGTGGCGTTTCCCGCGATGGTTCTAAAGCATCAAATGTTTTAAAAGCAGCTAGAAACTACGGATTACAAGCAAAAGGCTTTAAAAAAGGATTTAAGCAACTGCAACAATTAAAACCACCTTTTATTGTTTTCTGGAACTTCAATCACTTTTTAGTGGTAGAAGGTTTCGGACAAGAACGGGTTTGGTTAAACGATCCAGCTACGGGGCCGCGCAGCGTAAGTCTGCAAGAGTTTGACGAAGCTTATACAGGCGTAGTTTTACTCATGGAACCAAGTGCAGAATTTAAAAAAGGCGGTAGAAAACCAAGTATTATTAATGCGCTTTATAAACGCTTGCGAGGCTCGTTTGACGAGCTTTTTTTCTGCATCCTGGCTGGATTTTTTTTAGTTATTCCCGAATTAGCTATTGCTTCCCTCAGCCAAGTTTTTGTTGATAACATCTTGATTGAAAATCGCTTTGATTGGTTAAAGCCTTTGGTGTTAGGAATGGGAATTGCAGTATCGTTGCAAGCAATATTAACAATTCTGCAAACGCGAAAGCTGCGGTATTTGCAAATTAGATTGTCAATTAGCATGACAGGAAATTTTTTATGGCACGTTCTCCGCTTACCAATTAGTTTTTATGCTCAGAGATTCGCGGGAGAAATTAGCAATCGTGCTGCTCTTAATTATAAGGTAGCGAAAATACTTTCCGGTCAGTTAGCGCGAACGACTATAGATGCAGTGATGTTAGTTTTTTATGCAGTGGTGATGTTAGCTTACGATTGGATGCTAACAGCAATCGGTTTAGTAGCAGTAGCAATTAATATTGGGTTTTTGCAATGGGTAGCGCGAAAACGAATTGATACAAATATGCGCTTAAGTGTAGATTATGGCAAAATTGCTGGCGTAGAAATTGGGGCTTTAGAAAGTATTGAAACCATTAAATCAGCAGCATTAGAATCAGATTTCTTTAGTCGCTGGGCAGGATATTATGCTAAAGCTACTAACTCGCAACAAGAATTGCTGCAAACCGATTTAATTTTGGAAGCTTTACCACCTTTACTGACAGCTTTAACTTCCATGCTGTTACTAGTTGTCGGCGGTTTACGAGTGATAGATGGCTATATCAGTATTGGAATGTTAGTGGCTTTTCAAACTTTAATGACTAGATTGCAGCAACCAGTTAATAGTTTAGTTGGTTTGGGCAGTACAATTCAAGCTATTGATGGCGATTTGAAGCGATTAGATGATGCTTTAGATAACGCGATCGATCCAAATTTAAACTCAGAATTACAGCGCGAGAAAACTCCAATTGAATATGCTAAATTTTCAGATCGTTGTCGCTTGCAAGGATATGTCGAACTGCAAAACATTACCTTTGGTTACAGTCGGATAGAAGAACCATTAATTCAAAACTTTAGCTGTCAACTCAAACCAGGACAAAGAGTAGCATTTGTAGGAACTAGCGGTTCTGGTAAATCTACTCTTTCTAAAATTGTTACAGGACTGTACGAACTTTGGGAAGGAGAAATCTTATTTGATGGCATTCCTCGACAACAAATTCCCCGTGCAGTGTTAGCTAATTCCCTCTCAATGGTGGAACAAGATATTTTTCTATTTAGCGGGACAGTACGAGATAATTTGACGCTGTGGGATGAAACAATTCCCAATTCCCAATTACTAAAAGCCTGTCAAGATGCCGCAATTTTAGATGTGGTAATGGCGATTCCTGGGGGTTTAGATGGCAAATTATTGCAAGGAGGTGCTAATTTAAGCGGAGGTCAGCGTCAACGGTTAGAAATTGCCCGTTCTTTAGTTAATAATCCGGCAATTTTAGTGATGGATGAAGCAACCAGTGCTTTAGATGCAGAGACAGAAAAAATTATCGATCGCCACATTCGACGGCGAGGTTGTACTTGCATTATTATCGCTCACCGTTTGAGTACAATTCGTGATTGCGATGAGATTATTGTTTTAGAACGAGGCAAAGTAGTGCAAAGAGGTACTCACGAAGAAATGAAAGATGTTGATGGCGCTTATGCTCGATTAATTAAAGCTGAATAAAAAGTATCAATAACTTGTGTAAATATTTTTATACTTCAAGCAAAAATAAAAAATATAAATATAATGGGAAGCGATAAAAATCATCTTTCTAGAGGGAGAGATACAATGAGTCTAGCAGCTTGTACAGAATTTTTAGACAAAATCAATAGCGATGCCGCTTTGCAACAAGAAGCAATTACCGCCTTAGAAGATAAAGAGGAGATTAAAGAAGCAGCTAATGCCTTTGTCTTGCTCGGAGCAAAGCATGGATATGAATTTAGTGCCGCAGAAGCTACCCAAAAGTATCAAGAAATTACTGCTGAGGGAGAAGGGGAACTTGATGAGGCGGCATTAGAACAGGTAGCGGGCGGGATACGCTGGCGAAGAGCAAATGAGGGAATTTGAAGAAGAATTCAGAAGTCAGAATTCAGGAGCGGAGCCGGAGACGCTCCGCCTCCGGTCAGAATCAAGACGCTCGTTCGCCCTTGGCGTGCCGTAGGCAAGACTCGCTAACGCTGCGCTATCAGTCGGGGATGGGCGATCCGCGACTGATTGTTTTGCACCAAATCGTAGATTTGGTGGGGATCTTAAACCCAGTTATTCATTCGCCAGTCGGACTCTAATTCATACTGACTTCTGACGACTGACTCCTGAATTCTATCTTGATAACACTCACCACACCTACTCGCCAATAATCCTTACCAAAAAAAGCTAGTGAAGGAAATTGTTAATATGAACTCATGCCAACAGAGCGATTTAGATTTAATTCAACAATACACCTCTGAAGAACTAATTTCTTCAGAAGCTTGGCAAAAAATTCAACAGTTAGTTCCCAAGCTACCGCCATTTTCTCAATTTATTTTAGAGTGCCGTTTAGTGGATGATAATCCTCAAGTAGATTTTTCTACGTATATGCAACAGAAATTACCTGTTTGCACAGACATTTTTAAACACCCGCTTTGGCAACGCATTCAAAACTTCTATCAACAGTGGTTAAATCCAACTTCTCCATTACACGATATTTCAATAGCTGGTCTAGAGTTCGATCTTGAGGACGTTTTAACATACCTGCCTATTCCTAGTTTTTTTTTGGCTTATACAAAGAATTGACTCAAGAGTTTCAGGATACAAGCGGCAACATAACTGAACAGGTAACGCTGAAAGCACTTGATAATGCTAAAGAAATTCTGACTCAAGTTTGGGGATTAGTGAAACAAGAAAATATACCCCCTGCTGTCGAGCGAAAACTCGAACAATGCTTCGATTTGATGCCTGCCAATACTGACATTAATATGGTTGGCATGATGTTTGCTCGTCCCGTGCAAACTACCAGACTTCAGTTAGCAGGATTTACAAAAGAACAAACTATTCCCTATTTAGAAAAGATTGGTTGGCAAGGCGAATCAGACCGTTTAGCTCAAATGATGGCGATCGCTCCTGCTAATTTTAGCCCTTTCGTACTAACTTTTGACGTAGACGAGCAAGTATATCCCAGAATTGGATTAAAGTACTTTACTCCCTGCACTACCAAAGATGCTCCGCCTTGGCAGGAATTTTTAGAAACCCTTGTCAAACATCAGTTATGCAGCCCAGAAAAAGGAGAGGCATTGAGGAAGTGGCCAGGTTATACACAAATCAAAGGAAATTCGCCAAGTTTCCTCCAGATAATAGAGAATGCTGCCGCACTCCAAGAAAATCGACTAATAAACGTTATGGAGAGAAATTTCGGTCAAATTAAAATGGTCTATCAGCCCAGACTACCCTTTGAAGCCAAAGCTTATCTCACTTGTTCCTATTTAAATATTCTTGTACCGCGAACCTAAAAATGCCTGCAAAATAAAAAACTTACTATAATGAGAAGTGAAAAAATCATCCTTCTAGAGGGAGAGAACCAATGAGTCTAGCAGCTTGTACAGAATTTTTAGACAAAATCAATAGCGATGCGGCTTTGCAACAAGAAACAACTAGCGTTTTAGAAGGCAAAGAGGAGATTGAAGAAGCAGCTAATGCCTTTGTCTTGTTTGGAGCAAAGCATGGATATGAATTTAGCGCCGCCGAAGCTATCCAAAAGTATCAAGAAGTTATGAACCAAGCAGAAGGGGAACTTGATGATGAGGTATTGGAACAGGTGGCGGGAGGGAGAAGGTCATCTGGTACTGGTTGTTGTTTTGCTTCTTTCTGATATTAATTAAATCACTCATTAATCGGAGGGAAAAGGTCATCTGCTTGTGGTTATTGTTATGCTGCATAGCCGAAGCATCGCCATATTGGAACGCGTGGCGGGAGGGATAAAAATAGGACAAAATTCCTGTTTTTCTGTGGCGGCTCAATAAACTGTTGAGGATGTTTTAAAAGCTAGTTTTGTACATATCAAAAGTTTCTCGCTTCCCTTGCATCCCCTTATCAAGGCGGAATTTAAGAAGAATATTACCCCTTCTTGAAGTGGGGATAGAGTGGATATCGATCTAATGAAGCTACTTCACAAACATCCTCTAAAATATCTAATTAAAACCCGATGCTTAATAAACCTAGATTTAAACCAGAATTTCGAGTTGAAATTGTCCAGCCTAAAAAAGTTTATTTATTAAGCGAGCGCCAAAGCTTTGCTTTAACAGGTAATCTTTATGTACTCTTAGCACCTTTGCTTGATGGCAACCACACTGTAGAGCAAATTACTAATAGACTGAAATGGACAACCAACCGCGCACAGATCGATCGCATCTTAACTAAATTAGCAGATAAAGGTTACATTACTGAAGCAAGCGATCGCCTTCCTGATGCTGTTCAAGCTTTTTGGAGTTACTTAGGTGTTGATACTCAAACCGCTTTCAGCAGATTACAAGCTACTCGCGTTGCCGTGCAAACTTTTGGCTATATTCAATCAGCACCATTTATCGAAGCTTTAAACACTCTGCATATTAATGTCAGTAATGAAGCAGACTTTACTGTTGTTTTAACTGACGATTATTTGCAACCAGAATTAGCAGAATTTAATCGCCAAACCCAAAAACCTTGGTTGCTAATTAAGCCTACAGGAATATTTTCGTGGATTGGGCCAATTTTTATCCCAGGACAAACAGGTTGTTGGCAATGTCTCGCTCATAGATTGCAAAGAAATTGCCCCGTAGAAACTTCTATTAAACAGCAAAAAAATATTGATACTTCTCTAATTACTTCAATTGCTTTACTGCCTTCTAGCTGGCAAATAAGTTTAAATCTTGCTGCTCAAGAAGTTGCTAAATGGGTAGTATTACAAAAAAGTCCACAGCTAGAAGGTAAGATTGTTACTTTTGATTTAGAAACTTTATCAACTGAAAACCACGCTTTAATTAAACGCCCTCAATGTCCTGTTTGTGGCAATCGAGAGTTTTGGCAAAAGCAACAGTTAAAACCAATTGAGTTACAAAGTCGTCCCAAAAATTTTACTGATGATGGCGGACACCGTACACTTAGACCAGAGCAAACTGTAGAGAAATATAGTAATCAAATTAGTTGGGTTACTGGTGTTGTTAAAGAATTGGTGAAATCAAACAAAGTAGAAGATTTAATTCATGTTTATTTTGCTACTTACCAAAGTACTGATAATCTTAACAATTACGATCGCCTGCGGAAGAATTTAGAGAATTATAGTGCAGGTAAAGGTAAGACAGACAACCAATCTAAAGCTAGCGCTCTTTGTGAAGCTTTAGAACGTTATTCGGGAATTTTTACAGGTGAGGAATATCGAATCAAAGCTACTTTCACTCAACTAGGAGATGCAGCAATTCACCCTTATAAATGCCTTTTATATAGCGACAAACAATATCAAAATCGTCACGAATGGAACCCTCAGCACGGAAGTTTTGCACAGGTTACTGACCCTTACGATTTAACTCAAGAGACTGAGTGGACACCAGTTTGGTCGCTGACTAACCAAACGCAAAAATATTTACCTACCGCTTTCTGCTATTTTGATTATTCGCTTCCCGAAGGACATAAATTTTGCCTTGGAGATTCCAACGGTAATGCGGCGGGTAATACTCTCGAAGAAGCTATTCTGCAAGGGTTTATGGAATTAGTTGAACGGGATAGCGTGGCACTGTGGTGGTATAACCGCGTAAAAAGACCGCAAGTTGATTTAGCCAGTTTCAACGAACCTTATTTACTCAACTTGCAAAATTATTACCAAACAAAATTCAACCGCCAATTGTGGGTGCTGGATATCACCAGCGATTTAAATATTCCCAGCTTTGCTGCAATTTCTCGCCACACTCAGGGAGAGAAAGAAAATATTTTAATCGGATTTGGAACGCATTTTGATCCGACTATTGCTATTTTACGGGCAGTAACAGAAGTAAATCAAAGTTTAACTTTGGATTTGGATAATGAAATTGAGTTTGCCCTGGAAAATGCTGATATCGCCTATTGGTATGCTAATGCTACTGTCGAAAATCAGCCTTATCTAGTACCTTGCGATCGCACTCCTGCTAAAGTTTATGCAGACTATCATTATTTAGGTAGCAAGTGCGATTTGCGCGAAGATATAGAAATCTGTGCAGAGATTGTCAAAAAATTAGGTCTAGAAATGCTAGTTCTAGACCAAACTCGCCCCGATATTGGCTTAAACGTAGTTAAGGTTATTGTCCCTGGATTGCGCCACTTTTGGCCGAGGTTCGCTCCAGGTCGTCTTTACGATATCCCAGTTAAGTTAGGTTGGTTATCAGCACCTTTAAAAGAAGAAGAACTTAACCCGATACCAATGTTTATCTAACTGGACTTAATGTCATTGCGAACGAAGTGAAGCAATCGCAGAGTCTTTGTGATTGCTTTGTTCCACTTCGTTGCACTCGCAATGACATATTAAGGGTAATTTGCCGGACATTATATAACGGGACGGCTACCGAGAACAAATTCACCTACAGAGCTTTCAGCATAATAATCGCATCCCACTGCTTTAGCAAATAAATCAGCATTTCCAGCCCCGATCGCGCAGGGTGCTAAATTCATTGCTGTTGCTACCAAGTAAAAATTTTGGTATAAAACGCCTACGTGCTTGAGAATAATTGCATAAGCCATAGATTGATACTTCCAAGTTAAGCGTTGAAAACGAGCCGAAATCACCAGTAAAATTTGCGGCATTTCTTCAACTCCCATTGCACTAGCAGCACTTTCTAGTAAGGCTTCTATTAGTTCATTTTTATCTGTAACATGGCTTAGTTGGTGCGATAGTGGTTGATAATGATATAAACCAGATGCTAAATTTTGACAACGATTAATAACTGGATAAATTTCTAATTCATAAATTCCTCCACCACCAGGATAGGCACGTTGGCTAAGTTCTACCAAGTTATGTTTAATAGTATTCTTAACTCTGGCGGCTCGATAAAGAAATTCTCCTAATTGTTCTACAGTAATTGGTTGCTCTCCCCACTGACGAATTGATTTTCTTCTTTCTAAAACTTGTGTTAAAGGAATACCTGTTTCTGCCAAAGTGGTTAAGTCAGGTCTATAAAGGTCGATTAAATTATTAGATATTAGAGGTTTTAGGGCTGGTAGCGGATCGATTTTGCCGACAAAACGATAGGTTCCGCCAAAGGGATTCGCGTGTCTCCCTACACGGCTGCGGCTATGAAACAACAAATCATGAAACTCCCATTGAGCCAGAATTAGGTTTTCATTCTCAGCAATTATGCCGTTTTCATCTACTATTGAGAGCATTTGACTGGTGAAAAGCAAACTGATAAATTGCTCGGCTATCTCTACAGAAATACCTGGAATTTGCGAGGAAAGTTCATAAATATTCTGAGGGTTGCCCAGGAGTGCAATTAAAGCTGCACCTCGCCAATCAAGCCGAATTTGGCAAAAAGATAAAGGCGATTCTAATATAGTTTCTCCTGCTATTTGGTGAGTGTAAGCAAAGCGTGAGAGAACATATTTAGTTGTCACTGCTATTGGTTGGGGGGAAATTTGCAAATCTAGGCTGATGGGTATAGCAGTAGCGATCACCACATCATTGACTACAATTGAATAGCAAAGCCATCCCAGATTCGCCAGCTTTTTGAGATACAAATTAAATTTTTGCCATCCCTCAAAACCGTCACTTTCACAAACAATCTTTTTGAGTTGCGAAGGTGGAGTTGGAACAGTTGCTAGAGTTTTTAAAGCTCTTCTCAGTCCAGGTTTGGGATTTTTAAATGTTAGTCGCCGATCCTCAAACTGAAGAATTATAGAACTGTCTTCCGGTAACGCGATCGCAGCAATGTCTTTTCTTAATGAAATTAAAAATTCTGATGGCATATTTTAATCAAATTTGGCTTAATGCTGCGCCGACATCTAAAGGTTGGGGTTTAATTTGCTCTAAACTGACAGAATTAAAATGGTACAATTCTCCCAATCTTTTTAATAAATTATCTTCAATAAACTGGCATTGATCGGCAGGAGTATAACCACTAATGCGCGATCGACAAATATCAATCATGCTCACCTGCACTTTTTTCTGGACTAAAAACTCAATTAATTGGTCAATTCTCTCCAGAATTTTGTCTTCAGAAAGTTTCAGGATATTGGGAAATAATTCTGTTTCGGGAAATTCATTAAATACTAGATAATATTTGCCGTCTTCAATCTCTGCTCTGATTGAGCTACCATAAGTTATTCGCAAAAATTGATAATTATCTCTCTGAAAAATTTGATATTGGTCTTCAGTAATTTCTATTCTGCCTGTATCGTTAAAATATTTGTTATTACAAGAAAAGTAATCTAAATCGATATCCAAAACCACAGTTTGATTTTCAGGAAACTCATCTTTAACTGTTAAACAAGTATATTTAGCAGTTTTATATTTAGGATCGAGTAAAACTGTCCCAATATTATTGACATTTTTGGTTAGAAATATCGTTTCTTGTGGATCGCAAGCATAAACACACATAAACGCAGAGGATGGCTCTTTTAGTCTTGGGCGCAGCCAAAAAACTTGATTAAATACTCTCTGATAAACTGCGGGAACAATAAAACTAGCAATATTTAATTCGTGATAAGTAAAATCATAAATATCTTGAAGATTACCATTTATAGAATTGAGAGAGCGAGTAAATCTTGGTGTTGCCATATCTGAATGTTCGTCGATATGGAGCAAGATATTTTTTGACTTAGGAATGACATTTTGGCTAATAGCATAATGCCAAATCCAAAATGCTTCGTGATGTTCTTCCATGATAAAAACGGGAATGGCAGCCATATTTATACCTTTTGAATCCCAATTGTTGAATTATAGATACCTTGTCTAAGCTGAAATGATAGTTTCATAATCTACAATTGGCAATAGTATTAAGCAACTTGCCTAGCCATCAAATCGGCAAAAATTCCAGGTTGAGCCATTAACTTATCAAACGTGCCTTGCTGCATTACCTGTCCTGCTGCAATTACATAAATGCGATCGGCATTGCGAATCGTACTAAGGCGGTGAGCGATCGCAATCCGAGTTACTTTTAACTGTTCTAAACTTTGACTGACAATTGCTTGCGTGCGATTATCTAAAGCACTGGTCGCCTCATCAAAAATCAAAATTCTCGGCTTTAATACCAAAGAACGAGCAATTAATAAACGCTGGCGCTGTCCTCCAGATAAATTCGAGCCACCCTCAGAAATTACTGTGTGCATTCCCATCGGCATTTGTTCGATATCGGCAGCAAAACCAGCCATTCTTGCTGCTTCCCAAGCTTCATCCATTGTTACTAACGCACCGCTAGAAATATTCTCAAAAATAGAGGCGCTATTAATGCGACCGTTTTGCAACACTACTCCCAATTGCCGCCTAATCGCTGAAATATCCAACCCCGATAGATCCTGACCGTCATAATAAATCGTGCCGTCTTCTGGTTGTTCAAAGCCCAATAGCAAACGCACGATTGTAGATTTACCGCTACCAGAAGGCCCGACTAAAGCAATAAACTCTCCTGGTTTGGCTTCAATTGATACTTTATCTAAAGTTAATAGGCCGTCTTCTCGATAGCGAAAATTAACGCGAGCGAATTTGACACCGCCTTCTAATCGACCAGGATCGCTTTTATTTAAATCCACTTCTGGCAATTCTGTTAAAATCGGTTGAGCGCGTTCCCAAAGTACGGCAACTTCTGACACGCTAACAATCGCATTGCTCAATTTAGTTGCACCGCCAATAAATATCCCAAAAGCACTATTAAATGCTAAAAAAGTACCAGTCGAAAATTTTGCACCTCCTTCTAACTGATGCATGATAATCCCGACAGTCAAGGAAAAAATTAGAATCGAACTAATAGTTGGTAGAATCTGATTGATAACTGTTACTGTATCGGCGATCGCTGTACTTTTGAGCATCAATTTTAGTTGCTGGCTAAATCCTTTTGACCAGTAAGCAAATGCCCGTTCTTCTGCGGCCGCTACCCGCAATTTAGATACGCCGTTGAGAAGTTCTACTGTTAGCCCGAAAATCTCACCTTGTAACTCTTGCATCGGCTTAATAATTCTGCGGGAAAAAATGCTAGAAATTGTTGTGGCTAAGAAGTTAATCAAGGCGATCGCTAAAGCTACCAATGCTAATTGACTGCTATAAACAAATAACAATCCCAAATTCAGCAGCGCAAAAAAGCTAGAAAATATTGTGCCGATAATGTTACTGCTGAGAAGTTTGTGAATTTGGGCGATCGCCGAAACGCGAGATTGCAAGTCGCCAGTCGAATATTTACGAAAGAAAGATACTCGTAATTTTAATAACCGATCCCAAACTGCGGCTTGGTTTTGCACCTCTAGTACAGTTTCAATTCGAGCGATCGCAATATTTTGAACTAAATTAAAAACTGCATTTCCAAAACTAACTGCTAATAAACCCAAACCAATTTGTAATAAAATTCCCCGATTGGCATCCGGAATTGCTTTATCAATCAAAATCCCTGTTGCTTGGGGGGTAAGCATTCCTAGCAAAGCAGAAATAACCCCTAACACTAGCACGGTCAAAATTTCTCGATCGCGTCCGCGCAAAGCAAACTTGATAATATCTACTGTTTTTAGTACCCGTTCGGGAAACGGGCGATAAAACATATAAGCAATTGGAGAAATTAACCTTGCTGTGTCAATATTGACAGGGATGCGACGGCGTTCGTGAGGACTAAAAACTTCATAGCGATCGCTTCCTACAGGTAATAAAGCCACTGGGCGATCGCCTTGGGCGGTGTATGCTAACAACGGGCCGCTATCAGACTCCCACCACTTACCGCTTAAAATAACCCGCCTTGTGCGAATCCGCGAAGCGCGAGCGATCGCTTCTAGGGGATCTTTTACCCGCTTGGGATCTTCCGATCTAGCGGGCGGACGAATTTCAATTCCCAACGTCCGACCTACCGCACCCACAGCAATTAATAATTCTGTTCCTTCTTGCAAAAATTCTGCTTCTTGAGGGCGAAAAATACTCGTCAATTCCCCTAACGCCCGTTCGCTAGCTTGTTGATTAAGTTGCGAACGGGCGTTAAACTGCTGAAAACGGGTTTTTTCTTCTTGCTGTTCTAGTTCGTGCAAACAGCGCAAAAAATCACTGTGAAATTGCTGCAAGCGTTCTAAGGTTGCAGCTGTGCCACTAATTTCTTCTGGCTTAATTCCATCCAAAACAATATCAGTATCGTCAAAAACTGCAACTAAGCGATTGCTCCATTGACGCAGGCTAGAGGGAATTGGAGATAAACTTTCATTCCCCTCTAGGCTGTATTGTCCGCAGTTTGTTAGATCTACTGCTTGCAAGTGAGTTTCTTCGTAACCAATAGCAATCAACGAGTAAGAATTCCCTTCTAAATTTACAGGAATTCCGAATATAACATCTGCTGGATTGATATCGAATAAGTAACGACGCGCTCCTTGCTCTATACCGTTTGCTGTTCCGACAGCAAACAAAGCCATTGTCCCTGATAATATCAACCATGCAGTATCAGAACGAGCCAACTTTAGAGGATTATTGCCTTTAACAATAGTTTCAGAATTGCTATAGTTCAAATTATTACTCCAGGTTCGCCCATTTTTTTCTGAGTTAGCCAAAAAAGTATACCGAAAGAGATATTCCAAAAGGAACTAAGTGGGTATAAGTTCGAGATTATGGCATTTGAACCCGTAATTATAAACGAACGAGTTGATGATATACCCTTAGTCCTAACACAACAGGAGTATATGAGGGTAGAACAACTAATCGATTTGCTTACCGTCCTACAAAACCCTGTGAGATGTTTGAAGCCAGCGATCCTATAGGTTTAAATAATAACTTCCACCTTCTAACAGCTACAGAGCGTGCCAAGTTGGTAATTTTAGTATGGGATATACATGGCAGTTTTCTCAATTGAGATCGAGCAGTGCCTAATCTATTTTCTCGCAAGCAGTCTCTCTACTGTCTAGGTCGAACGAAAGCTGGTCATCCACGTCATCCCTTCTGGCTAAGTAGTAATACTCAACCAACTCTTTTCTAGTTCAGTTTCTAGATTAGGCTAATCTAGAAGTCTATATTCTCTCTCTATCAAACCCAACAACTTCTCCTCCACAGCAGTCAAATACGGTCGCTTCAGTTCTCCCAGATGCTTCAGCACAGCATGGGCTGCCTCTTCCAAGTTCTCGTTTTCCCGTAATCTACTGATGCGATCGCAAATCACCCGCATCTGCTCACACTCGGCAGGCAAGTAGTTGTACGACTTCAGGTGCTGCAACCCAACTGTATACTCTCCATCCCAGGTTTTGATGGTGCAACTGAATTGGCCCACATTGTTGATTATGCCCCAACAGCCACCCTTGCCTCTGAGTTCGGGGTTATCCTTTGCAAGTATTTGGCACACCTCCCCTAATTGGTAGGTGTTCGGTACTTGGGTGCGTTCCATGATTCGCTGCACTACATCGCTGACAATCCTAGCAGATGGAACTTTATTACCAGCTTGTTCCACTGCCTGCTGCCATACATTTCTCTGTACCTCCGCCTCCAAAGTCACCAAGGGTCTTACTTGACGTTCGCTTGTGGGTAGAATTTGTGTCCCAATGGGACACATTTGCTCATTTTCAGTTTGTGTCCCAATGGGACACATTTCACCGTCACCCGATTCACTTTCAGTTTGTGTCCCATTGGGACACATTTTCATCAGGTTATCAAACACAGCCGAAGCTTCGATTAATCTATAAGGATGACGGCGTTGAAATCCGAACCTATCCTTACAATACTCTTCAAAAGTGCCGTGTGTTGAACGATAAAGCCGACGATCACGTAACTCCATCAACGCCTTGCCAGCTTCAAAAACTGCTTTTTCCACACGCCGCTCTAAATGTAGGCGATCGCGCTGTTCATCCTCCGTCAACTCTGGAATTTCAACAGCAGTAACGGTGATTGTTGCTGAACCTGGGTCTTCTTGCTGGGAGATATCCTCCTTTGCAGAGTTAGCTGCTGAAGCTGAATCGGCAGATGCGCCAGAGGTGGCTTTTTTGCGTCTACGAGGTGGTTTGTTCATCATTCCACCTTTAATTTGCCAGTGTTTAAGCAGGAATTGAGTTCTGCCATTATGTAACTGTATTAGCTAACATCACCTCTGTTGAACCAGCAGTTACTTTGTCCTAGTCAATGAACTGTACAGTAGCTAACGGATTGACAATTATTTTTTAAATAAATTTCTATTTAGTTTTCATGCTGACCTTTTTTCAAATGGCAACACTACACCACCAACAGATTTTTTTGCTTTCTTGCTGCTTTGAGATTTAGACTCATCTACAGGACTATTTTGCTCCGTGGCTGGAGTAATTGTACTTATGGGTAGTTGTGAGTTTTCCTCATCATCGTCCGGTACACGAACTAGTAACTCACCAACTTCGCATTGTAAAATTTTGCACAACTTATCCAGCGTATCTAAAGGTATTGACTTAGCTTGTCCATATTCAATTTTTTGAACATTAGTCAATGACATCTCTAGTCGTCTTGCTAGTTCGTTTTGCGAAAACCCTCTGGCGTTTCTAATTTCTTTAAGTCTTACTTCCACAGCCATAATTTGAATTCATATAAATAGACTAACCCACTCTCAGAAGTCTATCTATTAATAGTATTTATTGTAAATGTTTATCGTATAACCAACTCTTATCTTACCATCTGTTGTATTACCAACTAATAGTGGGTAATATATAAATAACAGAGGGCAATCACTAGTCCTGGAAAAACTTAGCGCGATTGCCCTTTGTCCTTACATTCAAGGAATCTATATCATGACATATCCCAAATACACTCAGCAAGACCTTTCCCGCTATAATCTCCCCCGTCTCAAAAGAATCGCTGCCGAACGCGGCGTAACACCCACTGGCGACAGAAGAGCGACTGATACCTGGGTAAACGCAATCATCACCCACCAATCCGCCCAAACTCACAAAGTTGCCCAATCCGAACTCAACGACTACATCGCCAACCAAGCCCAAGCCGTAGCCCCTGAAGAACTGACAACAAGAGAAATATCCTTCTACGATCACGAAATTTACTGCGGCGACGAACTGATAGCCAGCATTACCCATGATGATGACCTAACCCAACCTTGGGTAGTAGTGGTAGAAGGTGTAGAAAAATTCCGCGCTAATACATGGGCTAGATGCTATCGCTTCATTACTTGGCATCATCAGGACACTACACTCAACGAACCCGCCCAAACAGAAACCCTATGCACCTCCGAAAACCAAATCATGGCGCATATCTTCAACGAGTGCCAGAAGTATGGTTTTGAAATTCTCGATGATGGCATTTACAACAACAAGGGCGTGAAACTGGGGCAAGTCGGATGCACTAACAGCAACTGGTGGGTGAAAAGGCGTTATTCACTCCAGCAGCAGTATTCTAACTCGGTGCTTGATGCTGTGCGATCGCTGTCGATGGTGGATGTGTCTACTGATGGTAAATCCATTTTTGATGAATATTTTTTAGACCAACCCTTAGAACAGCTAACTGGCGATAAATTGCAACGGCTGCTGGAGAGAGCAGAGTTAGTCACAGCGTAAGTCTTGGGCTTCGCCTGGGAAAAGGTTAAAGGGAAAGGGGAAAAGGTAAATTTCTTCATTCCTTTCCCCCTTATCCCCACTTCGTGGGGGCCCCACCTTCCCCTTTTCCCTAAAACACATTCCCTTCATTCACCTATCCATCTATGAAACCGACAATCTCAATCCCCCAACACTGGGCATACCCTCGCTTTACTTTGGAACAGCGTACAGAACAAGGCACGATTCTAGGACTTTACTACTACCCATTTGGTACAGAATTGGCTGAACAATTTGATGATGGTTGGCGTTATGTGCTGATGCCTAACAAGAATTCTGACGAAATATCGTACTTGCAAGAGAATCAAATCCAACCGTTATCTCCACAGGAATTGTTCACGCAAATAACCGCAGAGATTGAGTTTTATCAAAGTCAAATAGCGATTCTGCAACAACAGTTGGTAGTCATCACTAGAGGTAGCACCAATGGCTAAGTCTACAGATAACTTTGAGGCTAGAGCCAAGCACTTGCTGCGTTTACTTCAGCTTTGCGGTGGCTGTGTTCCATTGCACCCTTTGCAATTCCAATTCTCCGATTCAGTCATTCAAACCCTGCTGGATAAAGAACTGGTGCAAGTACAGAACACGGGACGCGGCTTTTTGTTGGAAATTGCCGAGGATTTTTAGGTTGTTGACCTTATTGAAATTAAAATCAACGAGGAGAAAGCATGATTGACTACGTTAATACCCTGAAAAATAGTTGGTATATTTCCCCACCTTGGGGCAAAACAATTCCAACGGTTGATGTCAATTTATTAGAAAGAGTTTACCTGAAAACCACAAGAACATTCGGCTATTGCTCTGGTGTGCAATGGAAATATGAGTGTTGGCTTTATACAGTCATGTGTGGTGATGAAATTGTCCACGCTACAGAACATCAAATCATTGGGACTAGGCAGTTAGAAACCCTCACTGTGCAAAAACCTGCTTTCGTTTTGGGGCAGAAAGTAATCCTGTGTTCTTATGGGGATGACACAAAACAACGGCTGATTCTGGGGGTTGTACTTGTAGATAAGTTTTGGTTTTACCTTGTCGAATTGCTATCGCCAACATTGACTGAAACACCAACTATACTTAATCGCTTTTCGTTGGTTGGTGAAAAAAGTTTGGTGCGCGTGAATGCCTGAATTAATTAACTATTTTGTTCAACACTTCTGGTAATAAACTATGTTGACACACTCATGGCGCGACTCAGAGATTCAGCAAATGCCCCAAGATGGAGAAATAGGTAAATACAGTATCCCAAAGGGCTATGTGAATGCAACCCAGATGGCGAAAGCTAATAAGAAATTATTGGCTGATTACATCAGGCTAAAGTCTACAACCGAGTATTTGCAGGCTCTTAGCCACGATATGGGAATCCCCATATCGTCACTTGTAATCGAAATCTCTGGACGCGCTAACTCTCAAGGCACTTGGATTCATCCAGAAATCGCCATTGATTTAGCTCGGTGGGTATCTGTAGAGTTCCGCATTTGGGCCAACAGAACCTTAATGAAAGTAATGCTCACAAGCCAAGTCGAGCCAGTACAAGAGCAAGAACCACCAAAAGCATTAGTCCCATCCCATGAAGCTGCACAGTTAGCTCTGTTGGTGGGTGAATTCGCTGGGTTAGAGAAATCCCTCACCGCTCAACTTGCAGTTAACGCCGCCACCAGAGTTAATCCCGCACTTAAACCAGCAGCCGACGAGTTAAAGAGTGTGATCGCAATTACTAACGTCAGTGATGACGCATACCTCAAGCCTACAGATATTGGCGAGAAAGTTGGGATGAGTGCGGTAGCTGTAAACAATTGGCTAGTTCACGCAGGTTTACAGTACAGAACAGATGACAAGAAAATCCCATATCGTCCGACTGACTCAGGTAAGCAATGGGGGCGGATGGTTTCAGCGATCGCCAAAGGTTCAAATCAGACTGTCTTTCAGCTACGGTGGTTGCCAAGCATTACACAATTGTTTAATGAACGCAACTGAGGTGAAACAGTGGAAGAAATTATTGATGAAATTGGTAAAGAGATTAGCCTTGCCTACAGGTTTTATCAAGGTTATGGCTACTTCCTCTCGGCTACTGTTGCCGAATGGTTAGGTGTTGAGTCTTTAGTAAATTGGCAGTACAAAACAATCTTGGATCTGTGTGCAGTCGATTTAATTAGGGATGCTGTTGACAACTTGGGAAATCAACGAGGCAGACGATACCTTTCATACTTCATGCTACATGGAACTTACTCAGGCAGACAAACAGTTTTTGGGGATGGCGTGAATGTAGCTGACATAGAAAGATTGGTCGTTATGATTAACCTGCAAAAAGCAATTGCACCTCAATTTATAAAAGACTTTGAGGTTACGTAACTATGAATAACTGCCCCAAGTGCAAAAGTAAAGAAATTTATAGAAAAGCTCTTGATGATTTAGTAGTTTATTGCGATTGCTGTCATCACTCTTGGGAAGATAAACAACCGAAAAGACCGATTCTTGAAACTAGCGTTTACATGAGCCGAGGAGCAATGAAGGGTAAACATAATGTGACAGTTTGGTACTGTCGTACTGACCCAGAACGTTATTCTTTTTCTCTAACCTACGGTGGTGGAGTTTGTAGCTTTGAAGAGTTTTCGGAAGACCCATATCTAAGTGGCAGTTATACCACCCCAGAAGAAGCATTAGAAGCAGGTATTGCAGAGGTGAAAAATGATGGCTAAATTTCATGACCCAAGAGCCGCCGCACTTGCCCAACAGATTGACCAAATCAACACAATTGGTTGGGAGTCGGCATGTGACTTAGCATTACAAAACCACGCAATTCAAGGCGGACTTTCACCAGTAGAAACAGTATTGCGTTTCGATATGTTTCTCACTAGATCAAAAGACACAGCCGATAAAAGACAAGCAATTTGGGCAGAACAATTAAGCCAGGGTATTAGCGGAATCGAGTGGTACAGCGTTGAGTACGGCGGCATGACTGTGGAGCTTCCCCGACTATGTGAGGAGTTGATGCTCCTTCCTGGTGATAAAGAGATATTGATGCAGTCCAAGCCGGTGGCGCTCGACTTCCTCGCGCACTGGAATATGGTGTTTAAACTGTGGCGTTACAACCGCGAAACAGAATCGCGCTGGTTTTCATGTCGATGGAGTCAGTTTTACGCCGAATACATTAGCCGGGAATGGCTAGAACTTTGGGCTGAGGATGAAGTTTACCAGATTGAATTAAAAGACGGAACACTTTTAGATAAACCTACATTTGCTATCAATGCCTGCTGCTGCTGGGGTAATCCGCTAGCAATCCATCGCACCACTGCATACTCTGATTCTGGCTCAAGCTGGTTTCAGTGGAATAATTTTACACCTTGGAGATAAAAGCAATCGCTATTAAACAAGTAGCAATCGCCACGTTAAACATTTTTTCATATTTGGCATAACCAACATGAGAGTCATTGTTAGAGTCACCGAAAAGATTATTAGCGAAGCTCACATTAATATCCCCGATGGGCTTTCAGAATCAGGCATTAGGCAGCATATTGTAGACCGCTATAACAGTGGCGAGATGCTGACTGAGATGAACATTTTTCAAGTGGATTTTGAATCAATCAGCGCTCAAGTTGTCAAACAAGTTGGAGAGAATTTATGACTGTTGTACAACTCCTGACATTACAACCAGATACAAGTGCATCTATAGAAACTGTTAGTAGACATCCACTGAACTTTTACGAGTCTCCATCGTGGTTTACTACTGAGTTATTGCGTCATGTCAGATTGTCTGGTGTGATTGGTGAGCCGTGTGTGGGGCATGGAGCGATCGCTTCTTTACTCAGAGTGTGGCCCTACACCAAGCAAATGTGGACGAACGATATTGATCTACATAAAGCGGCTGATTACCAAATGGATGCAACACTATCCGATTCATGGACTAAATTTCCCGATTGCGATTGGATTTGTACCAATCCCCCATACTCAGAATTCGCTGCACCCATCATCAAGAATGCCTACCAGAAAGCGCGTGTAGGTGTTGCCGCATTCCTATTAACAAGCTTTCTCGAACCCTGTGATGATCGGGCGGATTTCTTACAGCAGCACCCGCCGTCACTTGTAATCATCATGCCGCGCTTCTGTTTTCGTAAGGATAAACGGGGTAGTCGTTGGGCGACAGATAATATCACCATCTCGTGCTTTGTGTGGGACAAACGCGCAACAGAGCAGCAAATTATTATTCGTCCCAAGTCGGCGATCGCTGGGTTTTACAAAAATCCAGAACAGGCTATTTCACAAGAATGGGCAGAAGAAATTGTTCGGGCAATCGCCTCATGAGAATTATGCAACAGCTAACTTTATTTCCCGAATCTGCTCCTACTTTACCAGTCAACTATTATCCAGAATTTCTGAACAAGGAAGAAGCCGACGAACTCTACCAACATTGTCAAGAATTGCAATGGCAGCAAAACCAAATCAGGATGTTGGGTAAAACGATGCCCGTTCCGCGTCTGGAGTGCATTTATGGTGACGAAGGGTGTGATTACCTCTACTCTAAAAGCGTACTACTCAAACCACTACCTTGGACAGACGCTCTGGCTAAGTTACGCGACAGAATCACTGCAACTACTGGTTACAGCTTCCGCATCGTTATCGGTAATCAGTACAGGAGTGGACAAGACAGTATCGGCTGGCACAACGATAGTGAGGCTTCGATGGGATTTAACCCAGCGATCGCCTCTGTCAGCCTGGGTTCAGTGAGGAAATTCCAAATCAAGCCCATCGGGGGTAAGCCGACTGACTTTTGGCTGGAGCATGGGAGTCTGCTGGTGATGCTTCCAGGCTGTCAATCAACACATCTGCATCAGGTTCCCAAAACAAACAAAGTGGTTAACACGCGAATTAATCTCACATTTCGCCCACACGTAGGGGGCAAGAGATGAGTACCGTAATTCTTAAGCTTTATCGTGTGTTTCAAATCTCAAATCTTATTAATCAGCAACCGCCGAGGCAATTGTTTAAGTGATTACTTGTGAAGATTTTTAGACAAGTTACATCTTAAAAAATAGATGTAATAAGCAAGTCAGTCAAATTATTAAAGCTAAATAATGCTAATTGAACCTGGAAAATTACATACAAAGCAGAACTTTAATTCTCTACTTGATTATCAATTTTTGGCTCATATAAAGAGCGCAATTCGTCAACACTATTCGCTGTTTCTATTGCTGACAAGATTGAGCTAAGTAAATTAACATCTTCAAGAAGCTCAATTTCAGATAATAAGTTTTGTCCAGATGTTCCAAATTTGAGTTTTAATCCTAAAGCTATGCCTTTTAACAATTCTTCTATTCGGGCAATTCGCTCAAATGATGTCATGTACTGCATACGCACTTGTGCCTCCAATTGTTCTACTTCTGTTTTAAACTCTCGTTCTAAATCCAATGGTAGCGTTAGCATCCAGTCAATAAAAGCTAACAAGTTTACAATAGCATCGCGCTCAACCCCTTGCTCGAACAACCGACGCACTAAAGCCAGCTTCTGCTGCTTACGTTGTAACCTATCACTCTTGGTCTGCATTGCCACCAAGTGAGCCATTACCACTGTAGCGAATGGATTACTGCTGGCTTCTAGCTCTCTCCACCTTTGTTGATAGTCTAGCAACTTGATTACAGGAAACTGAAAATCAACCGTACAGCCAAACAATTCATAACCAAATTGATTTGGTCGCCAGTTTAAGTTTTCATCTCCCAGTACCGCCAAGGATGCAACAGAACGATTGTAACGGTCGAAAATTCGATAGTTGTAAACAAACATACGTCTGGGAAAATCGGTTTCTTCTTGGCTTTGCACTTCTACGTGAATCAACAGCCAAGATTCTTCGCCCCCAGTGCGGTAAATTTTCACCAATTTATCTACCAGTCGCTTTCCTAGCTCGGCATCACGGACTACCTGTTGGAATTCTTGATCAAGAAACTCAAAGCCTCTACTCCAATCAATTTCACTGTGCGCTTGGGGAAAAAAGAACAACATAAAGTCTTGAAAATACAACTGTAGTATTTGCTTCCACGGAGAGTCGTATTCAGTTTGGGGTGCTTTATTACTCATGGTCGAAAATCTCAAAGTTTAAGGGTGTTCTACAACAAAAAGATTACTTTAGTAAGTTTATTCTGAGGGTTTTATGAAATTAACAGATTTTTTGATAGACCTTGGCAACTCTGTTGCTTATTATCCAAAACTAGTTGAGGTCACTGGTGGCGTTTTACCAAATTTGTTTTTATGCCAAATGTATTACTGGCTGGGTAAACAAAAAAATCCTGAAGGTTGGATTTATAAAACTCAAGCCGAGATTGAGAAAGAAACTGGACTGACTCGAAAACAACAAGAAACAGCTCGAAAATTTCTTAAAGCCAGAGGATTACTCCAAGAAAAATATACCGGATGTCCCAGACGCTTAGAGTTTTGGTTGGATAAAGATACTTTAAATCAACGTTGGTCAGCTTTTATGAACAATCTTGAGCTACCAATTGCGAAAATTACTTCATCTTGGACTCGCAGAGCAAAAAAATCTCAGGATGACGCTGATCAAAAACCCAGCATAATGCCCAATTCGGACAATATAGACAGCACCAATAGTGCAATATGTAATGACCAAATAGAGCAATATATATTGCCCCAATCATCCAGTACAGAATGCCCCGATAGTACAGGCTATAATGCCTTACTTCGACATACTGTAATGCCTTCTTCGGACAATCTATCTATATATACAAAGAATACTTCAAAGATTACTTCAGAGATTACACACAATGCGCCCCTGGCAACGCCGCCACCCGCGCCCCCCACCCAAGAGAGTGTGTGTGAAAAAGAAGAACTTGATTTAACAACGGAAGAAATTGAACTTGAAAAACCAACTCCAGAAAAACCAAGTTTAGAAGAACCAACTCCAGAAGAATCAACCCCACAACACCCCACTTCGTTGTCAAAAAATTCCGAGTATGAGCAACAAACCGATAACCCCTCAAGAGGATCAACTATTGCGGCGGGGTCGTTCGAGAAATCCGAACAATCAAATAAGCCGCAACTAACCTGTCCCTACAAGACAGCCCAGAACGTGAAAGAACTGATTGATGCGTGGATCACAGACCCGACTGCTTTTGCTGATGATTTTGTACCACTGGTTGTCAGAGAAAAAATCAAGTGGAATCGCTGGGTTCTACCTTGGCACAGTGGAGAACGAAAGCTGAATAACCTGTACCAAAACTTCAACCCGATAGTCGTGGACTTCCTGGCTGCTGAGTTAGCCACTAAGTCGAAACGGTCGGCACAACTCGAAATTACTCATGCGATCGCAGTCATGAACACCTGGGAAAAAACCAAAGGGGGATGGACGAACCTGATGCAGCGTTATCACCAAGCATTGCAAACACAGAAACAACCCCTACCCCAACTGCATACTGCGACGGCAAAAAGACCAAGCAACACCACTAGCATCACGCTCGAAGATGCTTTGGCACAAGACCATAAGCGCCGTCAGCAAGAGCAATCCATTCGGGTTCCATCTAATGGGTATCAGCACAGCCAACAAATGCTGGAGCTAAAGGCAAAACTTCAAGCCGCAGTGAACACCCCAAAAGTTCCGAGCAACACCAGACCATCTTCCATGAATTTGTGCGAAGTTGAAGCGCAGTTAAAATTAGCACTAAGAGCCTAATTATGCACCCTAATCAAGACAACGTAGTTTCTTTTCACCCTGACAGGTCACTTGACAACTTGCCTCCACAAAATATCGAAGCTGAAGAAGCGATTTTGGGCGGGATTATGCTTGACCCAGAAGCAATAACCAGAGTCAGCGATCGCTTAGTAGTGGAAGCCTTTTACATCAGCGCCCACTCATACATTTATCAAGCTGCGACAACGCTTCATGCTCTGTTTCAACCGACAGATTTACTAAGCGTCACCGCATGGTTGGCTGACCACAATTTGCTCAATCGCATTGGTGGCAGGAATAAGCTAGCAACTTTGGTAGACCGCACTGTGTCCGCCGTCAACATTGATGCTTTGGCTGATCTAGTGATGGAGAAATATCGACGGCGGCAGTTAATCAAAGTGGGCAATGAAATTGTCCAACTCGGTTACGAGACGCAAACTGAACTACCACTTGTCCTTGGTCAAGCTGAGGCGAAAGTTTTTACTGTAACCCAAAATCAAAGCGATGAACGCTGCAAGGTTTTCTCAGCACAAGATATGGGCATTGAACTTTTTCAAAAGCTGGAGATGGGGAATATGGCAGGCGACAAAGTTGGTTGGTACGACCTCGAAAATATCACCGGTGGCATTTATCCTAGCAGCTTAGTTGTAGTGGCTGCTGAATCCCACATGGGGAAAACTCACTTCATGATTTCTCACGCTTACGAAATCATGACCAAACTTGGAAAACCAGTTCTGTACGTTACTCCAGAAATGGATAAGAATCAACTCAATGCCCGAATGCTGGCACGAATCACAGGCGTAGATGCTTCTATGATTCAAACCAATACTCAATGCTATTGGGAGCAAATAGCACAAGGTATAGGACAGATGGTGGAACTGCCTTGGAAAGTCTATGAGCATTCTTCCCCTACAACCACAATGATTGCTTCTGCTGTGCGCCGTGCTATTGCCGAATTTGGTGGTTCTATTGGTGCTGTGTTTATTGATTACTTGCAGCAGATTCCTCTGGAGTCCGGTGGGAACATGGCCTTTGAAGTCGGCAAGATTACTCGCCAGATTCGGGACATTGCAAAGTCTCACAAAATCCCTGTTTTCTTAGGCTGTCAAATCAATCGGGGGAATCAAACAACGGCTGACAAACGCCCCAATCGCCATCTGTTGCGTAATTCTGGCGAAATCTTTGAGGTTTGCGACCAATTGATTATGCTTTACCGCGATGCTGTTTACACAAAAGACCCAAGCGATCGCACTATCGAGTTGATTGTTGAGAAAAACCGCCTTTACGGTAAGCTCGGCACTGCGACCATGTTGTGCGATTTATCGACCTCGAAATTTTTGAACTTGGCGAGGTAATTTCCAGCCAGATCCAGCGATCGCGTAAGAAAGAGGCATACATTCAATTACTGGAGTTTTAAAACACCATGAAAGCGATATCCGTTCGTCAGCCTTGGGCATGGGCAATTATTTATGCTCTCAAAGATATTGAAAACCGTGGCTGGCCCATTCATTATTCATTATCGCGGCGACAGATTCACGCTGCCAAGACCTGTACCAAGAAAGAGTATCAGCTAGCAAAAGAATTTTGTCAAAGCATGGGGGTAGTAATCCCAGAGTTAATCTCTCTACGTCGCGGTCAAGTCATCGGCATTGTCACAATAGTTGATTGCCGATTCTCACAAGTTGCGTCTGGCTGGGGGATGCCTGAGCAATACCACTGGCAGTTAGAGAACCCGCGAGAAATCACACCAATTCCTTACATTGGGCAACTGGGAATTTTTGAAGTGCCGGATGATTTGGTCATGGAGGTGGCTGCATGACTAAAACAGCCCCCATAATTCGGACACTGCAACAAAAGAGGGCAACACGAGAGAATATCATCGCCTTTATCAAAAAAGCGAAATCCAAAAAGTCATCACCAAAAGTAGATGTCTGCAAAAATTTTGATAACACAAAAATAAAACCAGTTCTGCCAGATGATGCACCGATCGCTGTAGTACTTTTCGCGGGTGGCGGCGGCATTGAAGCGGGGATGGTCGAAGCCGGAATTCGTCCAGTCATCGCAGTCGAGTTCGACCCCTCCAAACCAGAATTGAGTCGGGTGATCGCTCTTACTCATCACCGCAACTTTAGCGAGTATGGTTGTAGAGTCGTTCAGCTAACAGTTCAAGAAGTAGCACAGTCAGAATTCATAGGGTTTCCCCGTTACCCCGACTATCTCCATGCCTCCCCGGTGTGCGCCAACTTTAGCCAAGCCCACACAGCGAAAGCGGGTAAGGGCATTGAAACGGCTGATGATATGACGGCTGCGATCGCAGTGGCTGAAGCCATCCGACAGTTGCAGCCACGGGTATTTACGCTCGAAAATGTCCCACGCTATCAGAACAGTCAGAGTTTTGCCATTATCCTGAATGCTTTGGAGCAAGAGGGGTACTCAGTTGATTACAGCGTGGTCAACATGGCTGACTTTGGGCTACCCCAGGCGCGGCGGCGGTTAGTCCTGATTGCAAGTCGGGGGTTTCGGGTTGCCCTACCCACGAAGAGTAAACCTTGTGGTTGGTACGAGGCGATCGCCCATCTCATCCCTACAATGGCTGATTCACACCTGTTGCCCAAACAACGGCAAGCTTTGGAGAAATTTTTAGCCGAGAATGCACCAGCGCCAACACCACTGCTAATAGAAAGAGTGGGAAGACGTACAGAGTCCAAATGCAAACCCGGACATTTACCTTGTAATACGATATTGCGATCGCACTTCACAGATCACAAAGGCTGCAACCGTAGTAAGTTCGCTGATATTTGGTTGCCGGATGGGATAGTTAAATCCTTGTCTATTGAAGGTGCAGCCATTTTGCAAGGTTTTCCGCCTTGGTATGAGTTCCCAAAGGAGACTGCTACGGCGGGGTCAATCATCGGCTATTCTGTCCCTCCCAATTTCGCAACACAACTATTTATATCTGCACAGAGCAAATTATTAGGAGTGATTGTGTGACTAACCCTCTTGTGTCACTATCGCGGTAGTATAATAATGTACAAAACCTAGAACGAAGACACAGAGCATGGTAGAGCCTCGTTCACCCATAAAAACCGTCAAGTTTGTGGATGAATATTGCTTGTGGTATAAAAACCTGTTTTCAGATGTTAGGAATTTTGAAGCTTTCAAATATCTACATATAGGATGTATTTCTGATTTAAAACGGAAAAGTCTACCTGAAATAGCAAAAATTGTCGGGTTAGATAATTATCAAGGACTACATCATTTCTTAACTACGTCATCATGGTCAGTAGAACAGTTAAGAGCTTTGCGATTGCAACTAATTTTAGAGGTAGTAAAAGGAAGACCAATCATTTTAATTATTGATGAAACAGGAGATAAAAAGAAAGGTAATACCACAGATTATGTCAAACGCCAGTATATAGGCAATTTAGGAAAAGTAGAGAATGGCATTGTGGCAGTCACAGCTTATGGTGTATTTTGCGGAATGACATTTCCACTACTATTTGAAGTCTACAAACCTCGTGAAAAATTAAAGCCCGGAGATAAGTATCTTACCAAGCCTCAAATTGGGGCAATGCTAATACGAAAACTACAATTGATGGGTTTCAAATTTAACTTGGTATTAGCTGATAGTCTATATGGTGAAAGTGGCGCAAATTTTATCTCAGTATTAGATGAACTAGAGTTAAATTATTTAGTAGCAATTCGCTCAAATCATTCTGTAGAGCTACTTCCAAGACAACACATCCAATATTTAAAGTGGCATCGATTCAAACGAGTCTTTTCTGACTTGAGCAGTGAAAATCGATTTACTCGTGAAATAATTCACGGAAAACGTGGAGAACATAGATATTGGCAAATTACCACAGACACAGATACATTACCTGGAAACTCTACTTGGTATGTAATGAGTAAATACCCAGACATTACCCCAAGGGAAGTTGGAAATTTCTATGGTTTAAGAACATGGGTAGAATATGGCTTAAAGCAGAGTAAGAATGAATTAGGCTGGGCAGATTATCGCTTTACTCGCTATGAAGATATTGAGCGATGGTGGGAGATTGTATGCAGTGCTTACCTCTTGGTTAGCCTTCATTCAGAATCCCTACGTTCTTCACTCCCAGATTCTCAATCAACTTTTGCTTCTCACCCCTGGTGGAATAATGGTAAAGGTTGGAAGAGTATTTTGAATAATCTGCGCTTAGTTATTCAACCTTTTATCTTATTTAACCTCATATATCCTTGGTTAACAGTTTTTCATGTTCCTCAACTGTCTCTAGGCTTTTCTAAGCTTCAAGCTATCGTTTATAGGCTAACCTCACCAATTTTTATATTCCTAACTCACCCTGATTTCTATTTTTCCTCCGCCTAAAGTGACACAAGAGGGCTAATCTTGTCCAAAACTTAGAACAGTGCTCGTACATTTCTCCACCTTGGGGCCAACAAATCCCGCCTCTACTGGTCAGTTTGTTAGAGCGAGTCTATGTTAAATCTGCCAAAGCTTTCAATCGTTGCTTCGCCATACTCAAGCTGGTAGTTTTAGCAATGAAGCTGCTGAAGCTTACAAGGGTTTGTTTGGTGATTCTGTACCTGCTTGACTTACAAAAATACTTTGTGGGGCAATAATCAAGCGATCGCTCTTTACAAGGTATTATCTATCCATCCAACCACAATCTAAGTTTAGGAGATTCTAATTTCGCTGATCGGGCATTATTAAACTATTGTCTCTTTTTCAGTCTAGGAGTTAAGTGTTCTGGAATATTTTCTAATTGAATCGCATTACAACCAAACTTATAAGCAGTTTCAACTGATTTACCTGCCCCAATGGCATCATAAAATCCTGTAGCAAACTTAATTGCAGCTTTATCACCAATAGCTTTACTCATACCAATTACATAATTAATATGTCCAACAATAGCATTTGCCTGTACCTCAGAATAACAAGCGTTGAGCAGAACACATTCAACATGACTAGCACACAATTCAAATAATATTTTTAAAGCTTCTGTACTTACAAGCTTTGAATTGCCATCTTCATCTTGGATCAACAGTCCGTCTTCACCAGTCCCGTGTCCACAAAAATGGACAATTTGTGGCTCGATATCTAGCAAAGCTCGACGCAAATCATCAGCCCGGACAGCCCATCTTTGGTCTAATCTAAATTGATGACACCTCTGAGAACGACGTAAACCTTCATCAATTTCATGTACCTCTTTGTCTAAACGAAGCCTTGCTTCATTAACTGGACTTGATGCCAGAATTAAGATTATCTTCATCTTAAAATCCTCCTTATTACGCACAAGAGACTGAATTTTAGCAACAAACTTTTTACTATCGAAATTTTGCTTACTAAAAAAAATGGCTCCATTCTCTGTAACTAAATCAGCAGAATTTTGAGTAGTTAGATGAGGTGTTCCGCTCACTGCTATTGCTGGTATCTGTCGTTCGCTAGCTAATTCGATTAATTGAATTCCCAATTTTTGTGACGATACAAATGAATCTCCCAGACCAATATCAGTAATTAATAAATCCCATTGGTTTTCGTTAAGGGATTTATAAGCCTCATCAAAAGTTCTCAAAACTCTAACCTCTAAGTGATTAGTATCTTGCAGAGCACGACGAATTTTTTCTTGAAGAATACTCTGCCATTCTGAGTGATCTTCAACTAGAAGCACTTTTAAATCTCTCATCTAAATTTTTTCATGTGGTAACTATACTTGCTTTTACAAACTTACATACCTGATTTGTAGATTGGCAATATCACTGAGAACTTTGTTCCTGTATCAAAGCTACTATCCACTAATATTTTTCCTCCTAATCGCTCAACATAAAATCTTGTCCACCATAATCCAAAACCCATGCCTCTTCTAGCATCCTTTGTTGAGTAATCAGGCTGGAAAATCTTTTCTAAATTTTCTTGTGCAATGCCTACACCAGAATCAGTAACAATGATTTTCACAAAACCTTCCTCGTCAGTTATAGCCTCAATTGATAACTCACCTTTTATTTCACTTTTCATTAAGATGGCATCTACAGCATTTTGGATCAGATTATCGAAGACATATATCAATTGCTGTTTACCTGCAAATACTTCAGGTAAGCTAGCGGAAATGTTCAAATTTTGCTTGAAATTTGAACTTATGTGCATCCGATTTAGTGCTTTAATTATTGCTTGTTTGAGATTAATAGGTTGACGTTGTTCTTGCAGCCAAATCTTCAAACATTCAGCATCTTCTAAAACCTTATTTGCTAAAGATATAATTTCTAATGCCTTGCTGCAAGCACAATCATCATTTTCATCAAAGATATCCTGGGCCCATACACGAATAGCACCAACATAATTATTTATCTTATGAACTAATGGGCCTGCTAATTCACCTAACGTAGCTATTGCTTCTGTTTTGACAAGTTGTTCCTTAGTTTCTGCATTTTGAATCGCAATAACTGCGAGATCGGCTAAAACTTCTAACCTGCGTAAATCCCCTTGGTCAAATTCTTTTGGTTTACGCCCTTCTACATTAAGTACGCCAATTATACCACGATCCTTATCTAACAAAGGAACACATAATTCTGAACGTACATTAGTAAAGCAGGGTTGATAGCGGATATCGGACTGAACATCATTCACTAATGCTGGCTGACGATGAGTTGCAACCCAACCTGTAATTCCTTTGTCTAGAGTGCCGTATTTTGGAGCTTGACTAGTTGGTATGCTTTCAGGATAGCTAACCTTCGTGACTAGTAATTTATTAACAGGCTCTAACAACCGAATGGTTCCTAATTCTGCTCCAGTTATTTGTACTGATTGCTGTACAATCAATTTCAACAGTTCATTTTCTTCTAATGTAGTAATAATCTTGCGGTCAATACTGCTTAATGTCTGTAACCATCTTTGATTTTTAATAGCAGTTGCGGCGGAGGAAGCTAAAGTATTAATAATTTGTTTCTCTTCGCCCGAAAAATCATGAGTCCGCCGATAATTAATGAACATGACTCCAACGATGTCTCGCTCTACCCTGAGTAAAACTCCAGCTACGGACTGAATTTTTTCTCGTTGACTAAAAGCTGAATCTTGAAAAATAGGTTCATTTGAGATTATTGAAGCATAAATATTTTCTCCATGCCCAATCAGTAAAAATGGTACATCTTGCTTATCAAGCTTTGTATCTTTCATTTTTTTCTCTTCTTTCAGACGGCCTGCATAACTAACTTCAGGTAAAAAATGATCTTCAGTCTGAATATATGCATAAATAGTCACTACATCAGCTGCAAGGACATTTAAAGTGTTCCAGGCAATATGTCCTAATAAATCAGCATTTTCTGGTATCCGACTGAGTGATTGAGCAACTGAATGAATAGTGGCTAATTGACGCGCTTTATCATGCATCTGTTGATAGGTGATTGCGTGCCAAATGGCATCAACTGCATGACTAGCGAACAGTTCTCCCCATTGCAACTCTCCTTGACTAAATTGATGTTCGCGCTGAAAGTGTACGTATAAAACTCCTACACAAATAGGCTCTAGTTGCCCTTGGCTAGTTTTATGTTGATGATGATTACCACCATCTCGATCGAGGGCAGTTATTTCCTGTATACTTGCGTTGCTACCATTTAGTAATAACGGAAAAGCTGCATAAGTTCTAGAACCTTCTTTAAGAGCTATTGGGTTAAAAGAGCTTGGCTGTGAATTTTCGTTTGCTTTTGGTAAATCCGGTAAAAATTTAGGTTTACCCTCAATAATAGCTTGCCATCCTAACCCATTTAAACTTGGGTTGCGCGGTGGAAAGTCTTTGAGCAGTAAATGGTCAATACAGCCTGCACAAACTTCGTAAATATAATGGTTTTTCTGTGGTTCCCACAAAAAGTGTAGTGTAGTGAAGTCAGCTTTTAAAATGTGCCTAGCATTTTCAGCAACAGTTTCTAATACGTAACGCAGACGTGCTTTACGAATATCTAACGCTCTGCGAGCAACAAGCTTAGCTAAAGCGATCGCTTGTTGATGGGTAATTTTGGTGTCACAATTCTCATAACCTGCTTCTACAGAGCCAATTACTTTAGGCGGAGCATAACCTGGTGCCGACTTCATGCTAATAATAGTATGTTGCTTTTCGATCCCAACTTGATTGGGAACGAAATTCTCTTCCCAATCATACTTTTCAAACCAATTCTCTAGAGTTTTGCCGCTTTCATCTCGAATCAGAATAATCGGCGTAAAAATACGGACAAGATTATGATGGTCGAATGTTTCAAATATCCAACTATCAAATCTTTCATTTTGTCCCGAGATAATTTCAGTGTGGCATTCTTTAACTATATCTGCTTGAATATCTCGTAATTCTGGATCGTCCTCAAGGTAATGTCTGGCTCGATTCACCCAATTTTTACCAATGCCAATTCCATGTACTGCTTCAATAGTGTTTGATGCAGGCATGACTAGAGATATATTGACAAAATCAAAGCCCAGTGAATCTTGAATTTCATGGCAAATGCGATCGAGAATCAATTCTAAGTGAAAGAGTTCAGTTGTAGCTTTAGCTATTTGATTTTCAGCTTGGAGAATTTGCTGTTCAAATGCTTTGAAATCTTCTGGTAAATGTTGAGAATTGTGCATACACATTTCCTGTGAGTGATGAATTACTAAAACCTATCCCACTAATACCAAAATGTGATAATCTACTTTCTGAATAAGAGGGG